>NZ_JASDCV010000019.1:0-138187 GCF_030407755.1 Rhodococcus sp. APC 3903 | reverse complement strand
CGATGAGGTGGTGGTGTTGGAGGGGGTGCGGAGGTCTCTTCCGGGGTTTATGGTGCCGTCGGTGGTTGTGGTGTTGGGGGAGTTTCCGGTGACGGTGCATGGGAAGTTGGACCGTAAAGCCCTCCCGGACACTACTTTTACAGCCGCGGACTATCGGACGCCGAGCACACGGGCCGAAGTTATGGTCGCTCGAGCCATCGCCGAGGTGCTCGATCTCGACCAGGTGGGCGCCGACGACAATTTCTTCGAATTGGGTGGAGACTCGCTCAGCGCCACTCGCGTCGCAGCGCGCATCAGATCCGAATCGAGCACGAATGTCGGGGTGAAGGCCTTGTTCGACACTCCCGTGGTCGCTGATCTGGCGGCATCGATCGATCAGCTGCAAGCTGTGCTGCGAGGTTCAGGGCTGGAAGGTTCGGGGCCGGAAGGTTCGAGGATTTCAGAAATCGCGGGTAAGACCCGGCCAGAACATATTCCGCTATCGCTCTCACAGGCGCGCATGTGGTTCGTCAACCAGTTCGACACCTCGTCTCCGCTTTACAACATCCCCGTCGCACTACAACTGGACGGCTTCCTGGATTCGGGTGCGCTCCAAGCCGCACTGGGTGATGTGGTGGAACGGCACGAAACCCTTCGAACGATCTTCCCGACGTCCGCGAACGGGCCCCACCAGGTGATCGCCGAACCAGCGCTCGCTGCTCCTCGAATCCACCCCGTCCCGATTTCCGGTGAGCGGCTTTTTACGGATTTGCACGCGTTCTTCGACGTCGGATTCGATGTGGCCGAAGAGTTCCCGCTGCACGTGAGGTTACTCCGAATCGGGCCGGAGCAGCATGTTCTTGCGATCGTCGTCCACCACATCGCCGCGGACGGTTTCTCGATGGCGCCACTGGCACGTGACCTGATGCGCGCCTATACATCCCGTGCTCAGGAGCAGAATCCGGACTGGGAGCCACTGCCCATCCAGTATGCCGACTACAGCCTGTGGCAGCGGGAGATCCTCGACGCAGAAGTTGGTCCGGGAACGTCGACGTCGGATGAATTCGATTACTGGACAGCGAAGCTGTCGGATATTCCAGAAGTCTTGCCGCTCCCTCTCGATCGACCACGAACGCCGAAACGGTCTACCGAGGGCGCGGTGGTTTCGATGGACTTCTCACCCGAGATCCATCGAGTTTTGACCGACCTCGCACACCAGAATGGTGCGTCCCTGTTCATGGTGATGCATGCGGCGCTCGCGGTGTTGCTGGCACGGCTTTCGGCGTCGGACGACGTAGTGATCGGCACTCCGGTCGCAGGGCGCGGTGCTTCGGTGTTCGACGATGTGGTCGGGATGTTCGTCAACACGCTCGTGCTTCGCACACCCGTCGAATCCGGAGCAACCTTTGCCGAGGTGTTGGCCGCGGTGCGGTCAACGGATCTCGGTGCACTCGACCATGCAGACATTCCCTTCGAGAGGTTGGTGGATCACCTCTCGCCCGACCGTTCCACCGCGCATTCACCCCTCTTTCAAGTACTCCTCGAATTCCAGACCGATACGGGACTGCGCTTCGAATTGCCGGAACTGACGGCTCGCTCGCTCGACATCGATCTCGCGGTTGCGAAATTCGATCTACAACTGAGTGTGATGGAACACGTCGACGAGCACGGTGGGCCGGCCGGTATCAGCGCCGGTTTCCGTTATGCAACAGATATTTTCGATCGAGTATCGGTGACGCGCATCGCGGAGCGCTTCGAGAGAGTGATCGGCGCCGTGATCGAGGATCCGTCGGCAGTCGTCGGCGACATCGACATACTTCTGGCCGGCGAATACAGCGAGATGCTGGTTGCGCCCTCGGCCTCGGCCTCCGCCTCGACCTCGGGCTCGGCCTCGGTCTCGGTCTCGGGCGTCGGAACCCACGAGGATTCGCTGTCGGATCTCTTCGATCGTGCGGTGCTGACGTCCGGTGATGCCGTGGCGGTGCGCTGCGACGGTTTGTCCGTCACCTACCGCGAACTCGACGAGCGAGCAAACCGCCTCGCTCGACTGTTGGTGGCTCAGGGTGTGGTGCCGGAAACCCTGGTGGCAGTTGCGATGACCCGCTCGATCGACCTGGTGGTGGCATTGCTGGCGGTGGTGAAGGCGGGTGGCGGCTACCTACCGGTGGACCTGACTTCTCCGGTCGACCGGGTGAACTTCGTGCTGCGTGACTCCGCGCCGAAGTGTGTGCTGACCACTGGGGCCGACGGCGACGACATACGAGACAGTGACGCAATCGCAGACAACGAGATTCCAGTGATTTCCGTGGACGACCCGGCGATTCTCGAAGCGCTGCGTAGGAGTTCTCCGTTTCCGGTGACCGACCAAGACCGGCTGCTACCGCTCCGACCCGATTCGGTGGCCTACGTGATCTACACCTCGGGGTCTACTGGGCGTCCGAAGGGAGTGCAGGTTTCCCACCGCAGCGTCGGGACGTTGCTGGCAAACACCCGAGCGCTCTTCGGCTTCGACAGCGGCGATGTGTGGACGATGTTCCATTCCGAGGCATTCGACTTCTCGGTCTGGGAAATGTGGGGCGCACTCGCACACGGTGGCCGGCTCGTACTGGTCGACTACTTCACGGCCCGTTCACCAGAGGCATTCCTCGAATTGCTACGGCACGAACGTGTCACGGTGCTCAATCAAACTCCCACTGCCTTCTATCAATTGGCGGAAACCGACCGGCGTATCGGGAGCGCGGCCCTGTCATTGCGGTACGTGATCTTCGGTGGAGAAGCCCTCGACTTCGGACAGTTGACGCGCTGGTACGCCCGCCGCGGGACTTCGTCACCAGATCTGGTCAACATGTACGGCATCACGGAGACCACGGTGCACGTCAGCCACCTACTGCTCGATCGTGAGCTGGCGCGTGACGGATCGGCCTCGGTGATCGGTCGGGCGTTGCCCGGATTGCGTGTGTATGTGTTGGATCAGCGGTTGCACCCGGTGCCGCCCGGTGTGGTGGGTGAACTGTATGTCTGCGGCGATCAGGTGTCACGCGGATACCTCGGCCGGTCCGGTCTGACCTCCGCGCGGTTCATTCCCGACCTCACCGTCAGTGGGGCGCGTATGTATCGATCCGGTGACCTGGGGCGCTGGAACGACAGCGGGCAGCTGGAGTACCTCGGACGAAACGATCTGCAGGTGCAGGTAAAGGGGTACCGAATCGAACTCGGCGAGGTGGAGGCTGCGCTGCTCTCCGGAGTGGGCGTGTCTCAGGCGGCGGTCGTGGCCCGCAGAGACCGGTTGGTGGGCTACGTGGTGCCGGAGGCCGTTGCCACTGTCTCTCCGGCGGCGTTGCTCGAGTATCTCTCGCAGAGGTTGGCGGCACACATGGTCCCCGCTGTCGTGACGGTTCTCGAGGCGTTGCCGCTGACGGTGAACGGCAAACTCGACCGGAAAGCGTTGCCTGAACCTGACTTCGGGCTACAGACAACCGTGAGTCGTGGCCCCGCCTCCGAGACGGAAAGCATCCTTGCGGGCCTGTTCGCCGAGGTTCTGGGACTCGACGAGGTGGGGGTCGACGATTCGTTCTTCACTCTCGGCGGTGACTCGATCATGTCCATCCAGTTGGTGACGCGAGCCAAGTCTGCCGGAGTTTTGATCTCACCGCGCGAGGTATTCGAACGCAAAACCGTTGCGGCGCTGTCCGAGACGGCCGGTACGTCTGGCGGTCACGCTGTTCTCGACGAGTTGCCCGGTGGCGGCGTCGGGGAGATCGAGTTGACACCGATCGCAGAATGGATGCTCGATCGCGGCGGAGATTTTCGGCGGTACTCACAATCTGTTCTCCTCGCGGTTCCTGCCACGCTCGACGAGGTCACGCTGACACAGGCGATTCAGGCCGTGCTGGACCACCACGACATCCTCCGCGCGGGCATCCGGGCGACGCTGCATCCTGAATCCGCTCGGCGGATGGACGTTGCGCCAGCAGGTACGGTGCGGGCGGAGACCGTCGTACGCCACGCGAGCCTAGAGGGTGCTGCCGCGGAGACGGTCTCGGCAGAACTCGACGCAGCTTTGGGGCGGCTCGACCCGGAGACAGGTGTGATGGTGCAGGCAGTCCTGCTCGACACCGACGGGCAGATTCAAATGGAAGGACAGCGCCAGAAACGGTTGCTACTGGTAGCGCACCATCTGGTGACGGACGGTGTTTCCTGGCGAATCCTGATCCCCGATCTTGCACTTGCTTGTGCGCAGGTGCAATCAGGCGTCGACCCGTCACTGGCTCCGGTCGGGACCTCGATGCGTCGATGGGCACGTGGCCTCGTCGACGCCGCGCGCGAGCCGGATCGGGTTGCTGAACTCGACTATTGGCGAGAGGTGCTCGCGGGTCCAGATCCGACTCTGGGTGTGCGCGCCCTGACGAAGAGGGACACCGCCTCGGCCACCACCGACATCGAAGTACGAGTTCCCACGGCATTGACCGAGGCCGTTTCGACGACAGTGCCGCAGGCGATTCACGGGAGCGTCGAGGACGGGTTGTTGACGGCTTTGGCACTTGCGATGGTCCGCTGGCGCATGGACCGCGGGATCGACAATCCGGAGACATTGATCAGTCTCGAGAGGCACGGACGCGAGGAACAGGTGGTTCCCGGGGCAGATCTCGCTCGCACGGTGGGATGGTTCACGTCGATCTTCCCGGTGCGGATCGATCTGAGCAGAGTGGATCCGAGCGACGCCTTCGCCGGCGGCCCGGCTGCGGGCGTCGCTGCCAAGGCCGTCAAGGAACAACTCCGGGCGGTGCCGGACCGCGGCATCGGCTTCGGGTTGCTGCGCTATCTGAACCGCGAAACGGCACACACACTTTCGCAACTTCCGGAGCCCCAGATCAGTTTCAACTACCTCGGACGCGTCGGTGGATCCGAGGCCGACGCTACAGCGGGATGGGTACCGATCCGTGACGAGGACCTGCGGACGGTTGCGGCCGTCGATCTTCCGCTCGCCGGCGTTCTCGAGGTCAACGTGATGACCGTCGACGACAGCGACACCGACAACAGTGATACCGAGGACGGCCCGCAGCTCGTTGCCAGCTGGACGTTCCCACCGGACATTCTGGGCGCGGACGACGCTCGGCAACTGGCGCAGTGGTGGCTCGACGCATTGGCCGGGCTCGGTGAGTACGCGGCAGGCGGCGGCGGATTCACACCCTCGGACTTCGATCTGGTCGATCTTCGACAGGACGCGGTCGACGACCTCGAAAGCCGGTGCCCCGACCTGAGCGACGTATGGTCGCTCTCTCCATTGCAAGCGGGGTTGTTGTTCCATGCCGAACTGGCCGAACGATCGGTCGACGCATACCTCGTACAAGTGGCTCTCGATCTAGCCGGCGCAGTCGATTCGGAGCGCCTGCGTCGCGCCGCCGACGCGCTGCTCGACAGGCATGAGAACCTGCGTACCGCCTTCCTTCACGGCGCGGATGGCCGTGCCGTCCAGGTGGTCCGAAGCGCCGTGGCAGCGCCGTGGCAGGAAATCGACCTCACTGGTGCAACAGATCAGGATCTTGATCGAGCACTGGCGGAGGACCGAGCGCGCCCGTTCGACATGACGCAGGCGCCGTTGATCAGATTCACCCTGATTGCTCTCGCCTCCGAAAAGTTCACGCTGGTGCTCGCCAACCATCACATCCTTCTGGACGGCTGGTCCATGCCACTGCTGATCCGGGAGTTGGCGACGCTCTATGCCGCTGACGGTGAAGTGGCGGCCTTGCCTCACGCGCGCGCGTATCGCGACTATCTGACCTGGATGAGCCGCCGCGATCAGCAAGCTTCTCGAGCTGTATGGGCGAGGACGCTGAGCGGAGTCGAAGGACCGACGCTGTTGGCTCCGGCGGTTCGATCTCGTCGACTCTCCACCATGGCGGCCGAGTGGGTGTTCGATCTGGACGAGGAGTTCACAACCTCACTTCGCGGGATGGCGCGTGAACTCGGACTGACGATCAACACAATTGTTCAGGCATCGTGGGGGATCGTCCTCGCTGCACTGACCGGGAGAGACGATGTGGTGTTCGGGGCGACGGTGTCGGGTCGACCTCCCGAGCTGACCGGGATCGAAACCATGATCGGGCTGTTTATCAACACAATTCCGGTCCGAATCACTCTGCGCCCGAGAGAAAGTATCGGCACACTCCTCGCGCGGATCCAGGCCGAGCAAGCAGAGCTGTCGGATCATCACTATCTCGGGCTTTCCGAGATCCAAGTAGCCACGGGGCCGGAGACCGGATTTGACACGTTGACTGTCTTCGAATCGTATCCCGTTGACCGTCAAGGACTTTCGTCCGATACCGATATTGCGGGGATCCGGATCACCGATGTCGAAGCCAAGGACGCTGCCCACTACCCGCTCAGCCTGGTGGCATCGGTCGACACCAGACTCCGCCTGAAATTCGAGTACCTACCCGAGGTTTTCGGTGCCGCCGACATCGAAGAGATCGCCGGACGACTGCATCGTGTACTCGAAGCGTGTGCCCAGCCGGATCGCCCCTTGGCTGTGGTGTCGGTGCTCGCCCCGTCCGAACGTGCCGAATTGGTGCCGGCCCGTGGCACGGCTGGTGGGTCGTCGCGCGTCTTCCCGGAGATCTTCGATGCGGCAGCCCAGCGTGATCCGAACGCGCTCGCCGTGGAATCGGCGGACGGCAGCCTGACCTACGGCGAGCTGGACATCCTCGCCAATCGCATTGCTCGCGTGCTTGTCTCGCGAGGACTGGGAACCGAGGACTACGTAGCAGTCGGTGTCCCGCGTTCTCTCACGTCCGTGGTGTCGATACTTGCCGTCGCCAAGACGGGCGCTGCATTCGTGCCGATCGATCCCGCCTATCCCGACGAGCGAATCAATCACCTGCTGATCGATTCGAAGGTCAGCTTCGGATTGACCACCACCGCGGGCCGAGATCGATTGCCCGATATCGCGGAGTGGCTGATTCTCGACGATCCGCATTTCACGAAGAAGTGCGAGGAATTCTCGGGGAGCCCGTTGACCGACAACGACCGACTCCGTCCGATCGGGTTGGATTCAGCTGCCTACGTGGTCTACACCTCGGGGTCGACCGGCGTGCCCAAGGGAGTCGTGGTCACACAGCGAGGGCTCGACAACTTCACCCGAGACCAGGTCGAACGCTACGGCGCAACTCCACAATCACGCACGCTGCACTTCTCCACTCCGAGTTTCGACGGGTCGCTCTTCGAATATCTGCAGGCTTTCGGCGCCGGGGCGACGATGGTTATCGCTCCACCCGGGATCTACGGGGGCGAGGACCTGGCGCAGCTTCTGGCCGAGCACGCCGTCACGCACGCGTTCATCACCACGGCGGCATTGGCAACGGTGGACCCGGCTGGGCTGGAACAACTTTCGGAAGTCGTATTCGGGGGCGAGGCGTGCCCACCCGATCTCGTCGCTCGCTGGGCACCTGGCCGCCGCCTGTACAACGCGTACGGACCGACCGAAGCAACGATCATGTCGAACGTCAGTCCGCCGATGACCGCCGGGGAGCGCATCACGATCGGTGGACCTGTCAGTGGCGTCAGCGAACTGGTGCTCGACGCTCGACTTCAAGCGGTTCCCGTCGGGGTCCCCGGCGAGCTGTATCTGGCCGGACCAGGCGTGGCGCGGGGATATCACCGAAGGCCGGGGTTGACGGCAGAGCGCTTTGTTGCCAATCCGGCCGACCCAGGAACGCGGATGTACCGCACCGGCGACATCGTGCGATGGACGGCGGACATGTGTGTCGAGTACGTCGGGCGAAGCGACTTCCAGGTCAAGGTTCGAGGCTTCCGTGTCGAACTCGGTGAGATCGACAGTGTGCTGATGGCGGAGCCCAACGTCGGATTTGCCGTTACGGTTGCCGATTCCGCCCCCACCGGAGACACCCGACTCGTGTCGTACGTCGTGCCCACCGCGGGTCGACTGGACACCAGGCTCCTGATTCGCGCCGTGGCCCGGCGCTTGCCTTCGCACATGGTGCCTGCCGTTCTCACGGTGCTGGAGAACATACCATTGACCGCTGTCGGAAAAGTTGACCGTTCGGCATTGCCCAGCCCCGAAATCGAGACGACCACAGGGGATTTCCGTCCCCCTGTCGGCCCGGTCCAACAGGCAGTGTCGGACGTGTTCGCCGAGGTGCTCGGCCTCGAACGAGTCGGTACCGACATCAGTTTCTTCGAGCTCGGTGGAAATTCTCTGAGCGCCACTTCGGTCGCGGCGAGGCTACGGGCGGTGCTCGGAGCTACCGTCGGCGTGCGGGACCTGTTCGAGACGCCGACGGTGGCCGAGTTGGCTACGGTGATCGACCAGTCGGTCGCCGAACGGTCGGAGCGACTGGAACCGCGCCCCCGACCCGACAACATCCCCTTGTCGTTTGCTCAGCAGCGGATGTGGTTCGTCAATCAACTCGACACCAGTTCTCCTGCATACAACATTCCGCTCGTGGTGCGGTTGAGCGGTGAACTCGACAAACCGGCCTTGAGATCAGCGATGTCCGATGTCATCGCTCGCCACGAATCGCTGCGAACGATGTTCCCGGTCCACGGCGACGGACCGGTCCAGCACATCGTGCCCACCGAAAGCGCCGCGCTGCCACAACTGGCCGAGACATCGGTGACCGACGAACATCATCTCCGTGACGAGCTTGCCCGAATGGTCTCGGCTGGTTTCGACGTCGCCGCACGAATTCCCCTGCGGGCAGCGTTGTTCACCATCGATGAGCGCGAACATGTACTTGCCGTAGTGGTGCACCACATCTCGGCTGACGGCTTCTCGATGTCTCCACTGACCCGAGACGTGATGATTGCATACGAGGCCCACGCGTACGGCGGGGAACCCCAGTGGACGCCGCTTCCAGTCCAGTACGCCGACTTTGCGCTCTGGCAACGGGAGATTCTGGGCTCCGGCGACGACCCTGGGTCGGTGATCACCGAGCAGTTGGCTTACTGGCGACGCGCACTGTCAGGCGCTCCCGACCTCTTGGAACTTCCCCTCGATCGAGACCGGCCGACACAACAGAGTTTTCACGGCTCGCGGATTCACTTCTCGATCAGCAGTGATCTTCACCGCCGTATCCGAGACGTGTCGAGGCAGCAAGAGTCCACTGCATTCATGACTGTGCATGCAGCGCTCGCGCTCTTGCTGGCACGTTTGGGCAGCACCGACGACATCGTGATCGGAACGCCGATCGCCGGCCGGGGAGATCGTGCCCTCGATGATCTGGTCGGCATGTTCGTCGGCACGCTCGCACTGCGCACACAGGTCGACCCGGCTCAATCGTTCCGGGAGTTGGTTGCGCATTGCCGCGAAGTCGACCTCGCCGCGTTCGCGCACTCCGACGTTCCCTTCGAGCGGGTAGTGGACGCGGTCGGGCCGAAACGGTCGAGTGCCTATGCACCGATTTCCTCGGTGTCGCTGGAATTCCAGAACAACGATCGGCCGATTCTGAAGCTGGCGGGACTGGAAGTCCGCGGGATCGACCCAGAACTCGAGGTAGTGAAGGTAGACCTGGAATTCCTCCTCGCCGAAGAGTACGACGATCGCGGTGTACCGGGAGGAATGAGCGGAGCCGTCGACTTTGCCACCGATCTCTTCGACCCCGGTACGGTCAGCGGGTTTGCCGACATGTTCGTTCGTGTACTCGAGGCCGTGACCCGGAATCCGCAGGTACCGATCGGTGACATCGATCTACTCGGCGATCTTGAACGTCGCGAGTTGACGCCGGCGCATGGGCTCCCAGAAGTAGCTCCGAAATTGTGGCCTGAGTTGTTGGCGGACGCCGTGGCGATCGATCCGGACTCGGTGGCCCTGTCGCTCGAGAACCGGCAGCTCAGTTATCGCGACCTGGACGAGTGGTCGAATCGTGTTGCCCGGGAGTTGTGCGGTCGCGGTGTGGGCCCGGAGACCTTCGTGGCACTGGGAATGCCTCGCTCGATCGAATCAGTGGTGGCGATCTGGTCGGTGACCAAAGCCGGAGCGGCTTTTGTGCCTGTCGATCCGGCCTATCCGCGCGAGCGCGTCGAATACATGCTCGCCGATTGCCGAGCCTCGCTCGGTTTGACCGTTCAGTCCAGCCGAACTCACCTACCCGACGTTGTTCCCTGGCTGGAACTCGACGACCCACACTTCGCCCGGCGGGTAGCCGCGCTGTCGCCGGAACCGATCACCGATGACGATCGAACCGGTGTACTGAACCTCGATCATCCGGCCTACCTGATCTACACCTCGGGATCTACCGGGAAACCCAAGGGAGTGAACATTACTCATCGAGGTTTGGCGAGCTTCACGGCCGAAACTCGTGAGAGGTTCGAGGTCACTCACGACTCTCATGTCTCACAGTTGGCATCGCCGAGTTTCGACGCTTCCATCTTCGAGTTGACGATGGCATTCAGCGCCTCGGCGCAAGTCGTGATCGTTCCGCCTGCTGTGTACGGTGGCGCCGAATTGGCCGATGTTTTCCGGCGCGAGCAGGTCACTCATGCCACCATTACACCGACCGCGCTGGCGGCGTTGGGTGACAACGGTTTCGAGGCGCTCCGTGTTCTCGATCTGGTGGGCGAGGCCTGCCCGCCGGAGGTCGTCGCGCAATGGGCGCCGGGTCGGAGGCTGCACAACGGCTACGGCCCGACTGAAACCACCGTGCAGGCGAGTGTCAGCGATTCGATGAAACCCGGTGCGGGAGTGAACATCGGCTCGCCGGCAGTGGGCTTCGGCTTCCTGGTGCTGGACGAGCGTTTGCAGCCCGTCCCGGTGGGCGTGCCAGGGGAGTTGTACATCATCGGCCCAGGTATGGCACGTGGGTACCATAATCGGGCGTCGCTCACGTCGGAACGATTTGTCGCTTGCTTGTACGGATCGCCGGGGCGCCGGATGTACCGCACCGGAGATGTCGTGCGTTGGCGTGAATCCGGCGGTGACAGTGCCAAAATCGTTGGGTCCGGCGATGGAGTGCATCACACACTCGAATACATCGGGCGCAGCGACTTCCAGGTCAAGGTCCGTGGTTTTCGGATCGAACTCGGGGAAATCGATGCAGTTCTCTCACGCCATCCGTCGGTGGACTTCGCCGCGACTGTCGGCTACACGGGACCGTCGGGTGAAACGGTCCTGGTGTCGTACGTGCGTACGTCAGCTGCCGACGCCTCCGACAGCGACGAGATACGGGCGTACGCAGCCGACCGAC
Source organism: Rhodococcus sp. APC 3903 (assembly GCF_030407755.1). Lineage (NCBI taxonomy): Bacteria > Bacillati > Actinomycetota > Actinomycetes > Mycobacteriales > Nocardiaceae > Rhodococcus > Rhodococcus sp. APC 3903. Next base: position 127,007 of record NZ_JASDCV010000019.1, on the reverse strand, counting down.
TTCCCTCGCACATGGTTCCGTCGGCAGTGGTATTTCTCGAGCGGATTCCGATGACACCGGTGGGCAAGCTCGACCGAAAGGCTCTACCGGAACCCGAATTCAGTTCGGCTGCAGCCGAGTTCCGCGAGCCGGTCACCGACACCGAGCGCGCCGTGGTCGACTCGTTTGTCGAGATTCTGGGTGTCAGCCGGGTGAGCACTACCGACAGCTTCTTCGACCTGGGCGGGTCCTCCCTGGTAGCCACCCGAATCGTCAGCGCACTGCACTCCCGTTTCCAACGCAGAATTCCGCTTCAGTGGATGTTCCTCGACCCGACACCCGCTGGAATCGCTCGACGCCTCGACATGCCGACAGTGGACGCCGGCATGGAAGAGCTTCTCGCCGTGGTTGTTCCGCTGCGGACAGAAGGAAGTGGGCGACCGCTGTTCTGCGTGCACCCTGGTATCGGCCTGTCCTGGGGGTACGCCGGCTTGGTGCGGTATCTGCCCGAGGACCGACCGGTGTACGGACTTCAGCTACCCGCACTCAGCGACGACGGTGACTATCAGTCGATCGAACAGTTGGCGCATCGCTACGTCGAAGAGATGGAAGCCGTTTCGCCGGACGGGCCGTACGACTTGTTCGGTTGGTCCCTCGGCGGAGTCATCGCGCACGCCATGGCCGTCGAACTGCAATCGTCCGGCCGCGAAGTTGCCACACTGACGATGATGGACAGCTACCCCGACAACGGCGATGCCCCTGCGTCAGCCGCACTCGACGTCCGAGACCTACTGCGAGGACTCGGCCTCGAGATCGAGACCGACCGAGATCTGACCTTCGACGAGGCGGCGGCCGTGTTGGCCCGGAGGCTCGGGCCCGAGACGGGAGTCGACGGTCGGGACCTCGAGCGGATTGCCAGAGGGTACGAGACTTCGCAGAGAATCACGCACCAGTTCGTTCCCCAGATCTACGAGGGAGACCTGCTGATCTTCCCGGCTGACGGAAAAGAGGACACGATTCCGCGGGAGAGGTCGCCACAGGAATGGCGTCCGCTCGTGACGGGCCGGATCGTGGAGGTACCGGTGCGATGCGGACACAACGAGATGATCGAGGCACCGGCCATGGCGGTCATCGGACCGGAGATGGCTCGGGTGCTCTCGATGTTTTCCGGATACTCCGAACGGGCATGACAACTTGAAGCCACCGAGCCGCACGCCCGTGAAGCGAGCGCCACCGAGCTGTTGCCGGGCACCGCAATCGAGCACGAGGAGCGGCAATGAGAAGGATCGGACGTACTCGGGCGATACTGGTCGTCGCCCTCGTCGCATGGACGGGATTGTTCGGTGAAGCGGCGCTTGCCTCGGCCGATCAGGCGCGAACATCCCCTCCAGACGGTTCAGCTCTCGATCACGTCGAGGAGATCAACGCCCGTCAGCTGACGATGTACGTCTACTCCGCTGCAATGGACAAGGTGATTCCGCTCGAGGTGATTCGGCCGGCAGACACGAGTGCGCCCCGGCCGACTCTCTACCTGCTCAACGGCGCGGGCGGAGGCGAGGACACGGCGACGTGGCAGACACGCACAGACGTCGTCGACTTCTTCGGCGACAAGAACGTCAACGTCGTCAACCCGATCGGCGGTGCCTACAGCTACTACACCGACTGGGAGAAGCCCGATCCTGTTCTCGGGCTGAACAAGTGGACCACGTTCCTCACCGAGGAGTTGCCACCGATCGTCGACGCCACGCTCGGGACTACGGGTGTGAATGCCGTTGCTGGATTGTCGATGGCAGGTACCTCGGTTCTGAGCCTGGCCGAGGCGGCGCCATCCGTTTACCGTGCCGTCGGTGCTTTCAGCGGGTGCGCCGAGACGAGTACTCAACCCGGTCAGGACTACGTGAGATTCGTGGTCGGATTCCGCGGCGGCAACGTGGACAACATGTGGGGTCCTCCCGGCGGTCCGGGCTGGGTAGCCAACGATCCTGTGGTCAACGCCGAGAGATTGCGGGGCGTCGACCTCTACATCAGCAATGGATCGGGCCTGCCCGGCCCACACGAGAATCTGGGGGGACCGATGGTCAACGGCGACCTCGGCGTTCTGGCGAACCAGGTGATCGTGGGTGGAGTCATCGAGGCCGGGACAAACCAGTGCACCCAGCGTTTGGCCGAGCGGCTCGACTCCCTGGGCATCCCGGCCACCTATGATTTCCGGGCAACTGGCACTCACTCCTGGGGTTATTGGCAGGACGATCTTCACAACTCGTGGTCGATGATTGCCGAGTCGATCGGTGCGCGTTAGCCGGTGAACCCGAGGATCGGCGGCTGAGTTGTTTCTCACTTCGGGGCCCGCTCGCCCCACCTAGCCGACCGAACTGCAGGTCAGCGGCGTTATAGTCGCCACATGAGTTCAGAAACACTCGCGCCCCTCGACACCGATGTACTTGCGCGCAGGTTTGCGTGCCTTGGTGATCCGACGCGGCTGCGAGTGCTCCGACTCGCTGCCGGCGGTCCGATCGACGTCGACACGATTGCACACGCCGCATCACTCGAGCCGTCGGCGCTGAGTGCTCACCTCGAGGCCTTGATCGAGGTCGGTTTTGTCGAGGCTTCGGTGCGTGAAGGCACTTCGGTTGTCAGTGTTGCCGGAACGGCATACTCCGATCTGATGGCAGCGGCCGCCGTCGTGGCTGCGCGTGGCCCGGTCGAAGACACACTGGGAGTTCTTCCCGACGATGTGGTGCTGCGTCGCATGGAATCCGGCGACTGGGATGCCGTGCGCTCGATCTACCGCGAAGGAATCGACACCGGAACCGCGACGTTCACCACGTCGGTGCCGTCAGCCGAGAAGCTCGACGCGCAATGGTTGCCCGATCATCGATGGGTCGCCGAGATCGACGGCCGAGTCGAAGGCTGGGCGAGCCTGAGCCCGGTGTCCTCGCGTGATTGCTACCGCGGGGTCGCCGAGAACTCCATCTACATCGGTAGTGGCGCTCGCGGGCGCGGCGTGGGCAAGCTGCTGCTTCGCCGACAGGTGCAAGCCGCCGACGCCAGTGAGATCTGGACGGTGCAGTCGTCGATCTTCCCGGAGAACCGGGCGAGTGTCGCCTTGCATCAGGCCGTCGGATTCCGAATCGTCGGCACTCGCTCGCGTATCGCTCAACTCGGTGGCAGGTGGCGTGACACGTTGTTCCTCGAACGTCGCAGCGAGGATGCTGACATTGAGGATGCTGACATTTGAGAAGAGACGCTCAGCCCTTGGCAGCGCTGATTCCCGCGCGTCGCCCGTAGAAGCTGCCGTCACCGAGGGACGTTCCGGAGGCGTATCCACCGGCGCAGACGCCGGCGGTGCAGCGTCCAGCGGCAAACAAACCCGGGATCGGTTCGCCGGAGACGTGGATGACCTCCGAGTTGATCGACGTGCGCAGACCGCCGAGCGTGAATCCGGCGGTGAAATTGCGAAGGTCGAGCGCAGCGACGGGTGAGCCGATCGGCTTGACCCACTCCTTCTTCTTACCGAGTACCGGGTCTTCACCACGGGCGGCGTGCCGGTTGTAGACCTCGACCGTCGACTGAAGGGTGCCTTCCGGCAGGCCCATGTCGGATTCGAGTTCCTCGACGGTCTCGGCCACCCACTTGGGCTGGAATCTGAAGAACGGTGTGGAACTGTCGGCGGCGCAGCCCTCTTCGTAGGAAGCTTCGTCGATGATCAGGTAGGCCTGATTCTCGTTGCGCAGCAGCGTCTCCTGGCCGATTCTTCCCGGATACGTGTCTTCGTTGACGTAGCGGTGGCCGCGTCCGTTGACGAGAATGCCGCGGATCATCAACTGGGGGTCGCCGAAGAATGCGACCTCGGTTGCGTCCATGTGTGCGAGGTCGGCCCCGAGTGCCTGCGCCATCTGGATGGCCTTGCCGTCGTGCTCTTCGATAGCCGCACCGGGGCGCCCGATCAGCCGTGGGGCGTACGACTGGATCATCGCTTCGTTGTAGGCGAAGCTTCCCGTCGCCAGTACGACACCCGTGCGTGCTCGAACTGCCACTTCCTTGCCGTACTGCTTGGCGATGATGCCGACTACTCGATCGCCGTCGACGACCAGGCGCTGGACTCGCATGTCGTATTCTGCTCGTACGCCGAGGCTTTCGGCCGTCTCGATCAGTGGCTTCATCAACATGAAACCACCGCCCTTCTCCCCGGTGCGCTTGCCGCTCATCTGCGGCACGTGCCCGCGAGGGGCCGGTGTCGCGATCGTGTTGAACGGTGCCGAGTTCTCGCCGCCGGAATACATGAGTCCGTCGTCGAAGGGTGTTTCCCAGCCGGGTTGGCCGTAGAAACTCTCCTTGAACGGCACACCGTTGTCGACGAGCCAGTTGTAGTGCTCGACACTGCCTTCGCAGTAGTCGGTGATCTTCTCCTCGTCGGCGCCGGGCCCGAGTGCGGCCATCATGAACGATTTCATGTTGGCGGGGGAGTCCTCGAACCCGAGTGCCTGCTGCAACGGGGTCCCGCCGCCCAGATAGATGAATCCACCTGCCAGCGCCGCAGCGCCGCCCCAGCCGCTCGTGCGCTCGAGCACCAACACGTCGGCGCCCGCTCGCGCGGCCTCGATCGAAGCACTCACTCCGGCAATGCCGTAGCCGGCGACGACGACGTCAGCCTCGAAGTCCCACTGCTCGATGCTTGCGGCGGACTGCGGACGGATTGAGCTGGCCTCGGCCATGGATTCGGATCCTTCGTTCTTCTGGTTGGTTGGTGGGGGAATCGATGGGTGTGATTGATGCCCTGATGGCAGTATCTCGACCGAAAGTCAGTCGGTGTCCGTTTTCGCGGAATCGGCTGCGGCCTTCTCCTTGACGCGCGCGGCTTTACGTCTGTCGGCCTTCACGGCGATCAGCGCATTGTTGAGTCCGGTGGCCAGCGGCCAGCCGACGTAGTGGCACAGGAAGATCGCGGCCTCTTCGAACTGCTGCTCGGTCAACTCCTCGTTGTGGAGAGCAGCGTTGATCTGGATCTTTGCCACATCGTTCTGCCCCTGGGCGGTGATGGCACCGATCAGTAGTAGTCGTCGGTCACGCACCGACAGTCCCGGTCGCGTCCAGATGTCGGCAAAGAGGTGGTCGGCGGTGACCGCGAAGAAGTCGCCGGGAACGTCGGCGGGAAGCTCCCAGCCGTACACCTCGTTCATCTTCGCGACGCCACGAGCGCGGGCCTCGGAGATGCGGCTTTCGTCGGTTCCACCGGCATCGGTCAGGTGAGTGGTGTCGGTCATGCGTGCTCCCGAGTAGTAGATGCCGAAGACGCCGTTGAAGGTTCGGCCGGCCTGTCTTGGCTGTCATTCCCGACGCCCAGACCGGCACCGAGTCCGGCGAGCGCAAGGTGCGCGAGCGGCAGATCGAGATTCAGCCGATCACCGAGGTCGATGGCCAAGGCCAAGTCCTTCTCCCCGAGATTGCGAACATGCCGCAGTATCGAGAACCACGGGTCGTCCTCCGAGACCGGTGCGGTGGTGTCGCGCAGCATGATCGCGCCCGCGCCACCAGTGATCGCATCGGTGTGCCTGACGACCTTTCCGAGCGTGCGGAGATCGAGTCCTGCTGCTTCGGCGAGTCGCGCGGCCTCGGTCGTGGCGGTGAACGAGACGAAGTGAAGAAGGTTGCGTGCGAGCTTCATTCGCGTTCCCGCGCCGACGTCACCGGCGTGAACCACCAGCTCGGCCCAGGATCCGAAGGGCTCGCGGACGGTTTCGAATGCCTCGTCGGAGCCGCCGATCATCACTGCCAGCCTGCCCTGCGCTGCGCCGCCGGCACCGCCACTGATCGGGGCGTCGACCAGCAGAACACCACGCTGTTGACAGATGTCAGCGAGTTCCACCGCCGTGGTGTCCGAGATAGTGGAGTGAATCGCGACGACAGTGCCTGGCTGTGCAGTCGACAGGATCCCGTGCGGCCCGCACACAACCTCGCGTACCTGCGCGTCGTCGAGCACCGTGACGGAGATGATGCTCGCCTGCGCTGCAACGTCGGCGGGCGTCGATGCTGCGCTCGCGCCCGCAGTGGTGAACGGTTCGAGCGCTTCTGCGCGGGCATCACACACCACCAGTCCGCCCGGCCAGTCCAGGAGGCGCTGCGCCATCGGCGCGCCCATGTTGCCTAGGCCGATGTATCCCAGTCTGGTTTTCGAAGCGCTGGCTTTCGGCGCCGATTCCGTCATGACCGGTACACCTGGCCTCCGTCGACGTTGAAGATCTGCCCGGTCACCCAGCCTGCGTCGTCGGAGAGAAGGAACAGGCACATGCCGACGAGATCCTCCGGTGTTCCCATGCGCTGCAACGGGATTCGCTTTACCATGTCCTTGACGATGTTGCCGGGGGTGACGGTTCGAGTCGCCTCCGTGTCGATGGGACCGGGAGCGATGGCGTTGATCCGGATGTTCGACCAGCCGAGTTCGGTCGCGAGTTGTTGTGTCAGGCTGTTGACGCCGGCTTTCGCGAGTCCGTAGTAATTCGAGTACAGCCAGGCTGCTGTGGAGGACTGGTTGACGATCGAACCGCCCTTCGCGCGCATATGAGGTACGACCGCCCGGCACACGTGCAATGCGCCGTCCATGTTGACGCTCATGAACTTTCGGTAGTAGTCCCAGTCCACCGTCAACAGGGAATCGATCTTCATTCCGCCGTAGATGGCAGCGTTGTTCACCAGATGCTCGATGCTACCGAACTGCTCGATCGTGAAGTCGGCAAGTGCCGCAGTCGACCCCCCGTCGGCGACGTCGACGTCCTTGAACACGGCACTTCCACCGTCCGCCGTGATCTGCTTGGCGACAGCTTCACCGAGTTCGCGATTGAGGTCCGCCACGACCACGTTGGCCCCCTCCGCAGCCAGAGCGCGGGCATATGCCTCTCCGATACCCTGCGCTGCTCCGGTGACTATCGCGGTGCGACCGTCGAAACGTCCCATGTCGACCTACTTTCGTGGTGATGATTCTGTGGTGAAGGTGTGGGGGTGAGGGTGTGGAATGTCAGGAAGGTGAAGCGACGAGCTTGGTTTCGAGGTATTCCTCGAAACCGGCGAGGCCCATTTCGCGGCCGATCCCGGATTGTTTGTAGCCGCCGAACGGTGCGTCGGCCGAATACCAGACGCCGCCGTTGACGCTCAGCGTTCCGGTTCTGACACCGGCAACGACGTGCGCGACGCGATCGGGATCGGCGCCCCACACCGACCCGGACAGGCCGTAGGGGGAATCGTTGGCAATCCGGATAGCGTCGTCGTCGTTGTCGTACGGAATGATCACGAGAACGGGCCCGAAAATCTCCTCCTGCGCTACGCGAGACGAGTTGTCCAGCCCGGCAATGAGAGTGGGTTCGACGAAGAAGCCGCTCTGGTGATCGTCGGGTCGGCCTCCACCCGTCACGATCGTGCCGCCCTCTTCGACCGCGAGGGCGAGGTAGCTCTCCACCCTGGCGCGCTGGCGCGCGGAGATGACCGGACCACACACCGTTCCGCGCGCGCTGGGGTCACCGGCTCGGATACCCGCCATCGCGGCGGAGGCCGCGGCCAGAGCATCTTCGTACCGAGCGCGCGGCACGAGAAGTCTGGTACTGAGTGCGCATCCCTGACCGGCATGAACGCACACGGAGAACGCGGCAACCGAGCATGCACCCTTGATGTCCGCGTCGTCGAGGACGATGAATGCGGACTTGCCCCCGAGTTCGAGGAAGACCTTCTTGAGGGTTTGCGCGGCCGTGGCCATCACCGTGCGTCCGGTGGCGGTGGAACCGGTGAAAGACACGAGATCGACGCGCGGATCGCTGCACAGCTGCGCGCCGAGAGAGTGATCTGTCGACGTCACCACGTTGACGACGCCCGCCGGGATCTCGGTTTCTTCTGCAATCACCTTGGCGACCAGCGCGGCGCACCAGGGCGTGTCCGGCGCGGGTTTGAGAACGATGGTGTTGCCGGCCGCGAGGGCGGGGCCGAGTTTGGCGAAATTGATCTGGTGCGGGAAGTTCCACGGTGTGATTGCGCCGACGACGCCGACCGCTTCCTTGAGCACGCGGCGATGGGTCGGAATCCCCATGGGTGACGCGTGCCCGAGATCTTGTTCCCACGAATAGGTTTCGATCAGGTCAGCCCAGTAGCGAAGATCTTCGATCGGGCCTTCGAGTTGCGGACCGCTCGTCAGCATGACGGGTGCGCCGACCTCGGCGACGGTGATCTCACGCAACTCCTCGATGTGGGACTGGAGTGCGTCGCACAGTTGGCGCAGGCAGCGAGCGCGAAACCCGTGATCGCGTGCCCATTCGGTCTCGTCGAACGCACGGCGCGCAGCGGCAATGGCCGCATCCATGTCCGCGGTGGTGCCTTCGGCCGCACGGCCGATCAGTTCCTCGGTGGCCGGGTTGAAAACTTCGAAGGTTCCACCCGATCCGGGAACCAGCTTTCCGTCGACGAGAAGTGCAGAACTGTCTGCGGGTCGAAGCGTCATAACGCGAACCCTCTCTTTCTGGACATGTGTCTGGACTCTAGGTCACACTCGTGGTTGAGGCAATGGTTTCTGGGGCATAAGAGATTTCGAGAGCGTCTCGGGATCTGCTTCGGTGAAAAGCGCCTCGTGTCCGGGGCGGCGCGGCTACGGTTCACCGCACATTCACAACCACGCTTTCACATGCACGCTTTCACATGCACGCTTTCACATGCACGCCTTCACGTACACGCCTTCACATACACGGGAGAGAGGTCGAAATGAACAGAGTTGACGGAAAAGTGGTGCTGGTGACCGGTGCTGCTCGAGGTCAGGGGCGCAGTCATGCCGTTCATCTCGCACGGGAGGGCGCGCACATCATCGCCTTCGATCTGTGCGCAGACATCGCCAGCAACGAATACCCGCTCGCCAGTCCTGCCGATCTCGAGGAAACGGCTCGACTGGTGAAAGAGACCGGACAGCAGGTGGTGACGGCCCGTGTCGACGTCCGCGATCGCGCCGGACTCGAAACGGCACTTGCCGAGGCGGTAGGTCAGTTGGGCGGATTGCATGTCGTCGTGGCGAACGCCGGTATCTGTCCGCTCGGCAAGCACGTGTCGACTGCCGGTTTCGTCGACGCGTTCGATGTGAACTTTCTCGGTGTCGTCAATACAGTGCACGCGTCGATGGAATACCTCGGCGAAGGGGGTTCGATCATCGCGATCGGTTCTGTTGCCGGTCTGGTGCCACAGACCGGATTCAACGGGCAGCAGGCGCTCCAGGGTCCGGGTGGCGACGGATACGGACTGGCCAAGAAGCTGATTCAGGCATATACCAGTTCGTTGGCACTGACTCTCGGGCCGAGTTCCATTCGCGTCAACGCGATTCATCCGACCAACGTGAACACCGACATGTTGCAGAGCATGCCGATGTACCGGACGTTCCGTCCCGACCTCGAGAATCCGACCGCCGAGGATGCGGCAGTGACGTTCCCGTTCATGCAGGCGATGCCGACCCCGTGGGTCGAGCCCGCGGACATCTCGCATGCGGTCGTGTACCTGTCCTCGGACGAATCGCGATTCGTCACCGGCCAGCAACTGCGCGTGGACGCTGGTGCCGGGATGAAGATCGGTCTGTAGTAGAACTTTTCGCTTCGTGGCTGCCTGTGAGTGGTGAATTTTCGAAGTTTCCCCATTTCGTTGCCCTGGACAGGGTGCTGTAGTAACGTCCAGACACGTGTCCAGCAAACGGGGCGATTCAAGTGGCGGGGGATCGATTGTCTATGAATCCACTCGCAGGCGCCTCACGGGCAAACAGGCGGAAACTGTGGCCAGGCTTGCCGAAGCAACAGTGAAAGTTCTACGCAAACAGGAGTTTTCCGGACTGACTGTCCGTTCGGTTGCGGCCGAAGCGGGTGTAGGAACTGCGACCGCCTACACGTATTTCGCGTCCAAAGAGCATCTGGTCACAGAGGTTTTCTGGCGAAGACTTCAGAACTCGTCGGCGCCTGATGGCTCAGGGTTGGATCGCACCGCGCACGTGCTGTCTGTACTTCGAAACATCGCGCTGCTTCTCGCGGACGAACCGGAGGTATCGGCCGCCGTGACCAATGCACTGCTCGGATCCGATCCTGAAGTGGAACATCTTCGCGGGCGGATCGGACTCGAGATCCATCAACGACTCGCTTCGGCGTTGGATCCGAATGGCGAACCCGAAGTGTTGGAAGCGCTCGAAATGCTTTATGCCGGGGCGCTTCTGCGAGCAGGGATCGGCTACGGAACCTACGCGCAAATCGCTGGACGCCTCGAGGCCTCAGCTCTACTGATCCTGGAGAAATCATGACAGAAGCTTTGATCGATCCGGTGGTCTTCAATCCGTACGACTACCACTTTCACGACGATCCGTATCCGACGTACAAGCGTCTGCGCGAAGAATCACCGTTGTATCACAATCCGGACGTTGGCTTTTGGGCGTTGTCGCGATATGCGGACGTGGTCGACGGGTTCAAGGACAACAAGCGTCTCTCGAGCGCCAACGGGGTATCGCTCGACCCCGCAGCCTACGGTCCACACGCGCATTATGTGATGTCGTTTCTCGCGATGGACGATCCCCGCCATATGCGGTTGCGCCAGTTGGTTTCTCGCGGATTCACACCGCGACGGGTTGCGGAGCTCGACGGCCGGATCCTCGAACTCACGAAGCAACATCTGGTACCTGCGTTGGGCGCGGGGGAGTTCGACTGGATTACGGAGGTGGCGGGAAAGCTGCCGATGGACGTCATCTCCGAACTCATGGGGGTTCCCGAATCCGACAGGGCCGAACTGCGGCGCAAGGCGGATCTGGTGGTGCACCGAGAGGCGGGTGTTCTCGACGTGCCGCAACCTGCGGTGGAGGCTTCGATCAGTTTGATGGGCTACTACAAGGAGATGATCGCGCAGCGTCGCCGATCGCGGACGGACGATCTGACCTCGGCCTTGCTCGATGCCGAGATCGACGGAGACAAACTCTCGGACCAGGAGATCCTCGGATTCATGTTTCTGATGGTCGTGGCCGGAAACGAGACCACGACCAAGCTTCTCGGAAACGCTCTGTACTGGGGTTCGCACCACCGGGAGCAGATCACACCGGTTCTCGACGATCCCGAACGAGCCTCGGAATGGGTGGAAGAGACTCTTCGCTACGACACGTCGAGCCAGATCGTGGCTCGGACTTCGGTTGTCGACCTCGAATATCACGGACGCACCATTCCGGCGGGGGAGAAGGTCCTGCTCCTGATCGGATCGGCCAACCGAGACGCCGACGTCTTCGAGGATGCCGACAGCTTCCAGATCGGCCGGAGTTCGTCGGGAAAACTCGCGAGTTTCGGTGGTGGCGTGCACTTCTGTCTCGGTGCCCACCTTGCCAAGCTCGAAGCCAAGATCGCCCTCGCAGAGTTCGGGCGTCGGGTCAGCGACTACGAAGTCGACGAGTCCGGAATCGAGCGTGTTCATTCGACAAACGTCCGGGGCTTTGCGGCCCTGCCGGTGAAAGTGCAGGTGCGCTGATGCCTCGTTTCGAACCCAATCCAGTTCGCCGGCCGGCATTGATCAGTGGTGCATCGTCGGGAATCGGCACCGCTACTGCGTATGCCCTGGCCGAACTCGGCCATCCGGTTGCGCTCGGTGCGCGTCGAGTCACCGAATGCGAAGCCATCGCCGAGAAGATCCGCAGCAATGGTGGTGAAGCGTTCGCCCACTTCCTCGACGTCACGGACGGTGATTCGGTCGACGGATTCGTCTCGGCCGCAGAGGCAGTCCACGGTCCCACCGAAATGGTCGTCTCCGGTGCCGGTGACCTCGAATTCGGGGCTGCGGACGAGATGGATCCAGAGGCGTTCTCACGGCAGATCCAAGTCCACCTCGTTGGTGCGCAGCGATTGGCGCATCGCGTACTCCCCGGCATGAGGCAACGACAGCGCGGTGACTTCGTACTGATCGGCTCGGATTGTGCCGAGCGCCAGCGTCCACTCATGGGTGCTTACGACGCGGCCAAGGCCGGGCTCGAAGCAATGGGGCGCCAGATGCGAATGGAGCTCGAAGGAACAGGCATTCGCGCGTCGATCGTGCGACCCGGGCCGACACTGACCGGCATGGGGATGGACACGACGCCGGAGATCATCGGACCGGTTGGGGAATCGTGGAGTAAGTGGGGGTTCGCCCGCCATGGTTACTTTCTGCGCGCCTCGGACATCGCCAATGCCATCGTCGCCGTTGTGTCGGCGCCGCGAGGAGCACACATCGTGCTCGTCGAAGTTCAGCCCGAGGCACCACTGGACAAACTTCCCACTGCGAACTCACAGGAGACGACATGACGCACGGAGTGCAGGAGACGTCGCGAACACTGCCCGAGCCGCCGCGGGTGTCCGGCGGGGATCTCCCGCACGGGCATCTCGAGGAACTGCGAACCGACCCGATAGCGCTCATGCGCCGGGTGCGTGAGGAATGTGGTGACGTCGGCGCCTTTCAACTTGCCGACCGCACAGTGATCCTGTTGTCCGGAGCTGAGGCAAACGAGTTCTTCTTCCGCTCCACCGACGAGGATCTCGACCAACAAGCGGCTTACCCCTTCATGAAGCCGATATTCGGTGAAGGCGTCGTCTTCGATGCCAGCCCGGAGCGGCGTAAGGAGATGCTCCACAACTCGGCTCTGCGCGGCGAACAGATGCGCGGGCACGCCGCCACGATCGGCCGCGAGGTCGAGGCGATGGTCGCGCAGTGGGGAGACGAAGGCGAGATCGATCTGCTCGACTTCTTCGCCGAGCTGACCATCTACACCTCGTCGGCGTGCCTGATCGGCAAGAAGTTCCGCGACGAACTGGACGATAGCTTCGCCAAGCTGTATCACGAACTCGAACAGGGAACGGATGCATTGGCTTTCGTGGATCCGTACGCGCCGATCGAGAGTTTCCGCCGCCGCGACGAGGCCCGGTTGGCGTTGGTCGCTCTGGTACAGGACATCATGAACGGGCGCATCGCGAATCCTCCGCAGGGCAAGGAGGACCGCGACATGTTGGACGTGTTGGTCTCGGTCAAGGACGAGAACGGCGACCTCCGGTTCAGTGCCGACGAGATCACCGGCATCTTCATCTCGATGATGTTCGCTGGCCACCACACGACTTCCGGCACGGCAGCGTGGTCGCTGATCGAGATGTTGCGGCATCCCGACACCATGACGGACGTCGTCGACGAACTCGACAATCTGTACTCCGACGGCGCCGACATCAGTTTTCATGCCCTGCGCCAGATTCCGGTTCTCGAGGCCGTGGTCAAGGAAACCCTTCGACTGCATCCGCCGTTGATCATCCTGTTGCGGGTGGCACGTGGAGATTTCGAAGTGGGCGGCTTCGAGATCCGAGAGGGCCATCTTGTCGCTGCGACGCCCGCGATCTCCAATCGAATCGCCGAGGACTTCCCCCGACCGGACACCTTCGATCCCGGGAGGTACATCGACCCGAATCAAGAGGACAACGTCAACCGCTGGACGTGGATTCCGTTCGGAGCCGGCCGGCATCGCTGCGTCGGTGCTGCATTCGCCCAGATGCAGCTCAAAGCGATCTTCTCGATCCTGCTGCGGGACTTCGAGTTCGAGATGGCGCAGCCGTCGGAGTCCTACCGAAACGACCACAGCAAGATGGTCGTCCAGTTGCAGCAGCCGTGCGCGGTGAGGTACCGGCGCAGAACACGTCCCGGGCGTGAGGGGTGATCATGCACGTCGAAGTAGACCTCGACCTGTGCCAAGGCCATGCGGCGTGTGAGCTCGAGGCACCGGAGATCTTTGTCGTCCCGAAGCGGGGGAAGGTCAGTCTTCTGGACTCGGACCCACCTGAGTCGCTCCGCGGTGAAGCCGAGCTGGCGGTCAGGTACTGCCCGACCGGCGCCCTGAGAATTGTCGACTGATTACAGCGGATTGTCGATTGATTGCAGCGAATTCAAGTACTCGAGGGAGGAAGTTCAGATGACGGGTTTCGACCGCGCAGAGCTCGACGAGATGGTCCAACGCTGGATCGAGGCGAACAAGAAGGCCGAAGCCGCCGGTGATTGGAAACCGTTGGCGGACATGTACACCGAGGACGCCACGTACGGGTGGAACTACGGTCCCAAGCAGGATTTCATGGCAGTGGGGCGCGAGGAGATTCGCGAAGTCGCGCTCGGCCTCGAGATGAAGGGCCTCGAAGGTTGGGAGTACCCGTATCAAGACTTTGTGATCGACGAACGTAGCGGAAACGTGATCGGCTTGTGGAAGCAGATTTCCGATGCCAAGCGTGAGGACGGGAGCAACTACTCCGTCTACGGTATCGGCGGTAGTTGGTTCCGTTACGGCGGGGACTTCCAATGGTCCTGGCAGCGTGACTTCTTCGACTTCGGGAACGTGTCGGCACTGTTCATGGAGATGATCGGCAACAACGCTCTCTCGAAGGGGATGCAGGGCCGGATCCAGCGATCGATCTCGGGCGACCCGCTACCGGGCTGGTATCCGGTGGGCACCGCGCCGGTCCCGCTGTGGTGAGTCCGATGACGGTACGCGATTCCTTCGAGACACTCTCGCAGCGCGACCTTGCCGTGTTGGTGCCCGAGTTGCTCCTGTGTGGGCAGCTGATCGATCGCTCGGGCATGGCGCATCTGATCGTCGAATTCGGACGCAAGGGTATGGCGCAGGTGGCCGTCGAGGAGTGGGAATCGGCCAGCCCCTGGTACACCCGCCGCATGCAGAAGGCTCTCGGATACGAGGGCGACGACGTCGTGACGATCTTCAAAGGGTTACAACTCGACATCGGCGCTCCGCCACAGTTCATGGACTTTCGATACCGGGTCGACGATCCGCTGCACGGTGAATTCTGGCTCGATCATTGCGGAGCACTCATGGACGTCGAGCCGTTGGGCGATGAGTTCGTGACCTCGATGTGTCACGACATCGAGGATCCGACTTTCGATGCGACGGCCATCGCGACCAACCCGCACGCCCAGATCCGGCCGATTCACCGACCACCGCGCAGGCCCGCGGACCGACATCCGCACTGCGCCTGGACCGTTTCCATCGACCCGTCGCACACGCCTCCCGTGATGACCGCGCACACCGAGCAGATCGGACGCACCGCCGCGGTGACGGTCGAGCTGAGCCCGATCGATCACGGTGGGGACGGTAAGGCGGACTACTCGGGTCCGTTGTTGTCCGACCTGAGATTTTCCGACTTCTCGCGATCGGCCTTGGTTCGTATCGCAGAGGAGATCTGCGTGCAGCATCATCTGTTGGCGTTGGGCTTTCTGGCAGCGGTTCGCCGCCGTGCCGACGAAGACAAGGCGCGCGAGATCACGCGAAAGCAATTGACCGGAATCGCGGGAGTTGCGGCACAGCGTATTCGAGATGCGCTCGGGCTTCCTTCGACTCTGGAATCGTTGGCATTGGTCCTGTCCGTGCATCCCTTGCTGAATCCGAAGCAGTATGTGGAGAGTGAGATCCGACCGGACGGCGGTGCTCTGGAGCTGTGGATCTCGCGAGACGCTCTTGTCGACCGTGACGGCGGTTGGCCGACCTTGCTCGGCAGCGAGCACCTCGATCCCCTCCAGGCTTTGGTCCGCGGCGTGAATCCGCACTTCACCGTGAGAGTGGTGGCCGAAGATGCCGCGGGGCTCCTTCTGGCCGTCGACATCACCGAAGCTCCCGCTCCGGAATGCGTCGAAGTCGCCATTACGAAGGTCAGTACCGGCGCGGCATTCGTATTCGAAGATCGCGGAATCCCTTTGCCTCTCTTCGTCGTCTGACCGGCCGAACCCGAAGGACTCAACCTATGGCGTACACGTTTGCAGACCTGTTCGAGCATTCCGTCGATGTGATGCCCGATCGCCTCGCGCTGATCGTTTCCGGCGAGGAGGTGACATACCGTGAGCTCGACGAGCGGGCCAACCGATTGGCGCATTACTTCCAGTCCGTCGGGTTGGGTGTCGGTTCGCACATCGGTATTCAACTGCACAACTCGATCGAGGCGATGGTCGCTGTCCTCGCGGCCTTCAAGATCCGCGGCGTTCCCGTCACGGTGAACTACCGCTACACGAGCGACGAATTGGTTTACCTGTACGAGAATGCGGATCTCACGGCGTTGGTTTTCCATCGTGGTTTCGCTGAGCGGGTCGCCGAGGCGTTGGTGTCCGCGCCGCGGGTCAAGTACGTGATCGAGGCGGCGGACGAACTCGCTCTCGGGAACGAACCGTCGATTCCGGGGGCAGTGGCGTACGAGGATGCGCTCGGCAACCAATCCCCGCTGCGCGTAGGTGAACATGCTTTTCCCGAGCGTTCCGGCGATGACGTCTACGTTCTCTACACCGGCGGAACAACCGGACGACCGAAAGGCGTCGTCTGGCGGCAGGAAGACATCTGGCGCGTGTTGGCCGGCGGTTACGACTTCTATTCGGGTGAGCCGATCGCCGACGAGTACCAGCAGTCGCGCGGTGGCGCCGCGGCAGCCGAACCGATGCGGTGGTGCATGCTTCCACCGCTGATCCACACCTCGGCACTGATGCCGACGTTCAACGCTCTGTTCTCCGGAAACACCGTCATCTTCGAACCGAAGTTCGATGCGGCACAGGTCTGGAAAGTCGTCGCCGAATATCGCCCGCAGGTCATGGTCATCACCGGCGACGCCATGGGCCGTCCACTGGTCGAAGCCCATCACGAATTGCAACCGGATGCGTCGAGCCTGGCCGTGCTCGCCTCCGGCGCTGCGCTCTTCTCCGGATCGGTCAAAGACGCGTTCTTCGACGTCTTTCCGAATCTGATGATCTCCGATTCGGTTGGATCGTCCGAAACAGGCTTCGGCGGAATCGGATTCGCAACCAAAGGGCTCGAGCAGCGTGGCGGACCCAAAGTGGGCGCCAACAGATTCACGGTCGTCGTCGACGACGACAACCGTGTGTTGGAGCCGGGTTCGGGGGCCGAAGGATGGTTGGCGAAACTCGGCAACGTCCCACTGGGCTACTACAACGATCCGGTGAAGTCGGCGGAGATATTCCGAGAGGTGAACGGCGCGCGGGCAGTGGTGACCGGAGACCGAGCGCGGATCGAGGACGACGGCTCGGTCACTCTCCTCGGCCGGGGAAACATGGTGGTCAACACCGGCGGTGAGAAAGTCTTCGTGGAAGAGGTCGAAGCCGTGGTGAAGGCCCATCCCGACATCTACGACGCAACAGTGATCGGCATTGCCGACGAGCGGTGGGGCAATCGGGTGGCGGCGGTGCTCCGCGTCCGCGATGGTGTGGAACCGGATTTCGATTCCATCGAAAAACACACCCGCACTCAGCTTGCCGGCTACAAGATTCCGCGTTCCTTCTGGATCGCCGACGAGGTCGTTCGAGCGCCGAGCGGCAAGCCGGACTACCGCTGGGCCAAGGAGTTCTCACAGAACAGCGACCCGGTCCACCGGATCGAATAGCGCTCACACGCAACACCCGGCACCCGGCACCCATCCGTAAAGGAGCATCTGCAATGCCTGAGATCGACCTTCCCGACGGGTTCGACGTGACCGACCCGCATCTGTACGGCGAGCGCGTCCCGCTTGCCGAGTTCGCCGAACTACGACGATGCGCTCCGGTCTGGTGGAACGCCCAGGAACCGGGTACCGGCGGATTTCACGACGGTGGTTGTTGGGTTGTCTCCCGCCACGCAGACGTCCGCGACGTCTCGTTGCGCAGCGAGGAGTTCTCGAGCAACGTCAACGGCTGCATTCCGCGGCATGAAGACAACATCTCGGCGGAGGAGTTGGAGGCGACAAAACACGTCCTCATCAACAAGGACGCCCCTGAGCACACACAGCTGCGCAAGTTGGTGGCGCGCTTGTTCACTCCGCGGTCGGTGGAAGCGATGCGGGCCGGGCTGGAAGCGCGGGCAGAAGACATAGCGTCGGCTGCCGTGGCGGAAGGTAGCGGTGATTTTGTCAGCCAGGTCGCCAGCGAGTTACCGATGCAGGCGATCTCGGATCTGATCGGTGTACCGCAGGACGGGCGCCGTCAGCTGTACGAATGGTCGAATCAGATGACGGGATACGACGACGAGTCGCTCGCCGGCGAGTCTCGGATGGCGTCGGCGCAGATCCTGGGCTACGCCTATCAACTGGCCGAGGCGAGACGGGAGGAACCGCTCGACGACATCATCTCGCGCTTGGTGCATGCCGACATCGACGGACAGAAACTCACCCCGGAACAGTTCGGTTTCTTCGTCATCATGTTGGCTGTCGCGGGCAACGAAACGACGCGCAACGCAACGACACTCGGCATGATGGCATTTCTCGAGCATCCGGATCAGTGGGAACTGTACAAGCGTGAGCGTCCGCGCACCGCCGCGGACGAGATCATCCGCTGGGCTTCGCCACTGACGGCCATGCAACGAACAGCAGTGGTGGACACACAGATTGCCGGCACTGCGATTGCGAAGGGGCAGCGTGTCGTACTGCTCTACGGCTCGGCGAACTTCGACGAAACCGTCTTCGAGAACCCCGACGTCTTCGACATCACCCGAGACCCGAACCCGCACCTCGCGTTCGGAGGAACCGGACCGCACTACTGTGTCGGCGCCAACCTGGCCAGAATGGAGGTCGATCTGATCTTCGGCAAGATCGCCGATCACATGCCCGACATCAGCAAGCTCGGCGATCCGAGCAGGCTCTCGTCCGGTTGGCTCAACGGGATCAAGGAATTCAAGGTCGACTACGGCAACTCCACGTCATGTCCTTCGGGGCATTGACGTGTACAGCGGAAGAGTTGCACTTGCGGGCCCGATGCGCGAACTCGGCCAGTTCTACCGGATGGGCGCCGATGTCGCAGTGGGCTTGTTCCGCACCCGCTTTCAGGTGCAGGAGTTTCTCGAGCAGAGTTGGATGATCGCCCGGGTGTCGATCGTGCCGACAGTGTTGGTAGCCGTGCCGTTCACGGTCCTGGTGAGTTTCACCCTCAACATCCTTCTCCGCGAGATCGGTGCCGCCGACCTCAGCGGCGCCGGGGCCGCGCTCGGTGCCGTGACTCAGGTCGGTCCGGTGGTGACGGTGCTGATCGTGGCAGGTGCGGGCGCGACAGCCATCGCCGCCGATCTGGGATCGAGAACGATTCGTGAAGAGATCGACGCCATGGAGGTGCTCGGGATCGATCCGATCAATCGGTTGGTGATTCCGCGTGTGGTCGCGTCGACCGTGGTGGCTTTGCTGCTCAACGGACTCGTCTGCGTCATCGGCATCGCCGGCGGTTACGCCTTCTCGGTGTTTCTCCAGGGCGTGAACCCTGGCGCCTTCGTCGAGGGAATCACGTTGCTGACCGGCCTGCCCGAGGTGGCGTTGTCGATGGTCAAAGCTGCACTGTTCGGGATGCTGGCGGGATTGGTGGCCTGCTATCGCGGACTGTCGGTACGGGGTGGGCCGAAAGGCGTGGGGGAGGCCGTCAACGAAACGGTGGTGTACGCATTCATGGCGTTGTTCGTCGTCAACACCATCGTCACCGCGGTCGGCATCCGATTGACGGCGGGGTGATCGAGGTGACGCTGTCGGATTCGCTGGCACAAATCGGCAAGTTCGGACGCACGCGGGCGCGGGTGGCTCGAACGTCACGCTCGATCGACGACGTCGGGCGACAAGCTGTCTTCTTCGCGCGCGCCATCGCTCACATCCCGTGGGCAATTCGCAAACACCCGAAAGAAGTGTTGAGGCTGGTAGCCGAGATCAGCATGGGCACCGGAGCTTTGGCAGTGATCGGCGGCACGGTTGCGGTCGTAGGATTTCTGACTCTAGCCTCGGGCGGCACCATTGCGATCCAAGGTTTCAGCTCGCTGGGAAATATCGGAGTCGAAGCGCTCACCGGATTCTTCTCCGCCTTCATCAACGTTCGTATCGCTGCGCCGGTCATCGCGGGAATCGGCCTGTCGGCCACGATCGGAGCAGGTTCGACCGCGCAGATCGGTGCCATGCGCATCAGTGAGGAAATCGACGCCCTCGAATCGATGGCGATCAGTTCGGTCCCGTACGTCGTCAGCACCCGCGTCACCGCAGGGATGATCGCGATCTTGCCGCTGTACTCACTGGCGCTCGTAGGATCATTTCTGGCCGGACGATTCACCACGGTCGTGCTGTTCGGTCAATCCTCCGGTCTTTACGACCACTACTTCACGACGTTCCTCGATCCGGTCGACGTCGCATGGTCCTTCGTTCAAGTGCTCGTGATGGCACTACTTGTGATGCTGATCCACACGTACTACGGATACAACGCGTCCGGGGGACCGTCGGGCGTGGGAACTGCAGTGGGCCGCGGGGTTCGGCTCTCGCTGATCTGCGTCGTGGCGGTGACCCTGCTCGTCTCACTCGCGCTCTACGGCGGTTCCGGCAACTTCAATCTGTCCGGTTAGGGGTACTGCGTGCACAGATACGGCTACAAGTTGGCTGCTCTGGGCTTGGCTGCGGCGATCGTCGGGGTCATCGCTTTGTCGGTCGCGTCTTTCAACCAGGTGTTTGTCGCTCGCGTCCCGATCACGGTGATCGCGGAGCGCGCGGGGCTCGTGATGGATCCGGGCGCGCGGGTGAAGATGGCCGGGGTGACCGTGGGCTCGGTGGAGTCCATCACGCCGACTGACGACGCTACCGCACAACTGTCGTTGTCGATCGATCCCGAAGCGCTCGAATCTATTCCGTCAAACGTGGATGTGGCGATCACGTCGAACACGGCCTTCGGCGCGAAGTTCGTCAGCCTGTCCTCGCCGGAGCAGCCGAGCAGCGCGCGACTTGCCGCCGGGGCGACGATCGACGCATCCCGGGTGACTGTCGAGCTGAACACGGTGTTCGAGAAACTCACCACCGTGCTCCGGACGGTGGACCCGGGCAAGCTCGATTCGACATTGGGTGCCCTCTCGACTGCTCTGCAAGGACGCGGCGAACGGCTCGGGGTCGCACTCGAACAAGCAGATTCCTCGTTGCTCGAATTCAACACTGCACGTGAGGCTCTCGATCATGTGTTGACGGATTTACCAGCCGTCACACAGACCTACCGCGACGCTGTTCTCGACTTGATGGACACCCTCGACTCGCTCACGACGACGGGAACCACTGTTCTCGACGAGCAGCAGAATCTCGATCTCCTCTTGCTCAACGTGATCGGGGTCGCCCGCACCGGAGAAGATGTACTGGGAGCCAACGCCGACGGTATCGACACCGTTCTGTCGTTACTGCGGCCGACCACCGCACTGCTCGAGGAATACTCCCCGGTGATTCCCTGCATGTTCCACGGACTGCAGGAGAGCAAGAAGATCGGCGACGGCGCCTACAACGGACAACCAGGAATCAAGATGTCGATCGGTCTGATCGCCGGAACCGAACCGTACCGATATCCCGACGACCTTCCGAAGGTCGCGGCAACAGGTGGCCCGCAGTGTATGGGTCTTCCACTGCGCGACCCGAACGTCAATGCTCCGTACCTGGTGACCGATACCGGGGTGAATCCGTTTGCGCCCGAGCGTCAGCCGAATGGTGGGCAACCGATGAACACGGTCCCGGATCTGATGAGCTACCTGTTCGGGACGGAGATCCGATGAAAGTTCGTGGGTACACCGTCAAGTTCGGAATTTTTGTTCTGGTGATGATCCTCGTCAACGCCGGGCTGATCCTCGTGTTCGGCCAGATGCGAGGTGGCGACGCGAGGTCGTACTCGGCGGAGTTCGTCAACGCCTCCGGGCTCAGAGCCGGCGACAAGGTGCGCATCGCGGGTGTGCCGGTCGGTTCTGTCGGCTCCGTCGAATTCGGTGGGAATCACCGTGCCCACGTGAGTTTCAGTGTGGATACGGGTGACACCGTGACTGTATCGACCAGAGCCGCTGTTCGATATCAGGATCTGGTGGGTAATCGATACCTCGAACTGCTCGACGATCCGGGGATCGCGGAACCGCAGCCACAGGGCGAGAGCATTCCCGTCGATCGCACCGCGCCGGCACTCGACCTCGATGCGCTACTCGGTGGTTTCAAGCCGCTGTTTCAAGCCCTGGACCCAGAGCAGGTCAACGCGTTGTCGATGTCCTTGCTCGAGGTGTTTCAAGGCCAGTCCGGAACTGTGGCATCGGTGCTGGCGCACACCGGATCGATCACGAACACTCTCGCAGACCGCGACCAACTGATCGGTCGAGTGATCGGCAACCTCGACGGTGTGCTCAGTGAATTGCGCAGCCGCGGTGGTCAGTTCAGTGACACTCTCGATCACCTACAACAGCTGGTCAGCGGGCTCGCGGCGGACAGGGAGATGATCGGGACTGCCGTCGAGAGCGTGAACACCGCATCAGGCACCTTCGCCGATCTCCTCGCCGGAGTTCGCCCGGACATCGCGGGAAACCTGTCGAAGCTGGACGCAAGCCTGAATCCGCTGATCGAGCAACAAAGTGAGCTCGATCGGATTCTCGCGTCCATGCCCTCGAACTACAAGCAGCTGATCCGAGTCGGCTCGTACGGGTCGTTCTTCAACTTCTATCTGTGCGGAATCGCACTGAAGGTCGACGGTGCCGACGGTACGCCGCTCACTGTCGACCTGGTGGATCAGACGACCGGAAGGTGCGCACCACGATGAGAGAGATGGCACAGAGCCAGGCCGTACGCGTGGGGGTCGTGGGATTGGTCGTCACGGCCGCCGTCGTATTGGCATCGCTCCAGTATCAGAATCTGCAGTTCCTGAAATCGGGCGTCGGGTACAGCGCGGTGTTCGCCGACGCCAGCGGTCTCGCGCCGGGAGACGAAGTCAACGCCGCCGGAGTGAAGATCGGAACGGTGGACCGGATCGAGGTCGAGCACGGACTCGCGCGCGTGGACTTCACACTGGAAGGCTCGATCGGTTTGGGAGAAAGCACGTCGGCAGCCGTCACCACGATGTCGTTGCTCGGCAAGCGAGCGGTATCACTCGATCTGGACGGTCCGGGAAGGATCGCGGTCGGCGGCGAGATCCCGGTCGAGCGAACAAGATCGGCGTACTCGCTGCCCGACGTGCTCGGTGACCTCACCACGACGGTCGAGGACATCGATCTCGACCAACTCTCCGAATCACTCGACGCAGTGGGGCAGGTGATGTCCGACAGTGCGCCGAACCTGAGGCCGGCACTGGACGGTGTCGCACGGATCTCCGACAGCGTCAATAGACGCGACGACATGTTGCGCACCTTGCTGTCCGATGCAAACGACGTCGCCGGGACGCTGGCCGAGCGTGGACCACAGGTCAACGCGCTACTCGTCGACGGCAACGCCTTGTTGGGAGAACTGGATCGGCGACAGGCGGCGCTGGGGGAAGTGATCACGAACATCTCGGCGTTGTCGACCCAGCTGAGCGGACTCGTCCACGACAACGAGGCGCAATTGCAACCGGTCCTCGGCAAACTCGACACGGTTGTCGGCATTCTGCAGAACAACAAGGACAACCTTTCTCAGGGAATCGACGGTCTCGGTACGTACGTGGGCACGCTCGGCGACACCGTGGCCAGCGGTCCCTTCTATTACGCCTACGTCCAGAACCTGGTACCGGCGCAATACACCCAACCGTTGATCAACGCGATGTTCGGGCTACCATCTGCGCCGCTACCGATTCCGGAGGTTCGATGATGGGTGCCTTACGAGTTCGCAAACCGGTGAACTGGCGTCGAATCGGCGTAGTCGGTGGAAGCGTCGTCGGCGCGGCGATCGTCGTCGTGTCGGGATACCTTGCGGTGCAACATCTGCGCTACTACAACGTGACGGCCTACTTCACCTCGACGACCGGCCTGTATGTCGGTGACGACGTTCGTGTCGTGGGGGTCGACGTCGGCCGCGTCACCGAGATCGCCCCACAGGGAGATCGAATGCGCGTCGAACTGAAATTGGCGCGCGAGGTTCCCGTCGCCGAGGACGCGAAAGCGGTGATCGTTGCCCAGTCGCTGGTCTCGGCCCGCTTCGTGCAGTTGACGCCGGCGGTGACGGACGGCGCCGACGCACTGAATGACGGTGCGGAGATCGGGCTCGACCGAACAGCCGTCCCGGTCGAGTGGGACCAGATCAAGAAACAGCTGGGCCGGGCTGCCGATGCTTTGGGTCCCGACGGGGACGATCGCGGTCCCGCCGCCAACTTCCTCGACGGTGCCGGATCCGCACTGGCCGGCAACGGGGAAGCGCTGGGGCGCTCGGTGACCGAACTCTCGGAGGCTATGAGCACACTCGACGAAGGCGGAGCCGATCTATTCGGCACCATCCGCGGCCTGCAGACCTTCACGACCGCACTCGCCGCAAGCGACGAACAGATCGTTCAGTTCCAAGGACGACTGGCAAATGTCTCGAGTGTGCTCGCCGAGAGCCGGACGCAATTGGCTCCGGCTCTCGCCGATCTGGACGCCGCCGTCATCGACGTACAGCGGTTTGTCGAACAGAACCGAACCGGCTTGACGGAGCAGATCGCGAAGTTGGCCGACGTGTCCCAGGTATTGGTCGACAAGCGCGCAGGTCTCGAGAAGGTACTGCATCTGGCTCCGACAGCGTTGTCGAACTACTACAACGTCTACCGGCCGGCCCAAGGAGCGATGGTGGGTGTGCCCGCATTCCAGAACGTCGGCAACCCGATCGACTTGATCTGCGGCGGAATCGCCGGCCTGGCCAACGACACCTCGAAGAAGGGCGCGGATTTGTGCATCGAATACCTCGGCCCGTTGCTCAACACGATCAAGGCGAACTACCCGGACCTGAGCATCAACCCGACCCGGGCGCTCGGCGCTCTTCCGGACCAACTGGTGTACAGCGAGCCTGATCTGGAACCGACTGGCGCCTTGAGTTTTCCGACGGTACCGGTGGCGTCTGATCTGACCGGCTTGCTCATGCCGTCGACAGGATCACGATGACTGGCCGCCGGTGGGGAACAGTGTGTGTGGCGGCGAGCGCCGTGCTCGTTCTGACGGGTTGTCAATGGAGCGGGCTGAATTCGGTGTCGCTGCCGGGCGCGGCCGGCCGCGGTGAGGGAAGTTTCTCGGTCGTGATCGAGATGCCGGACGTCACGTCGATCAGTCCCAACTCTCCGGTCATGGTCAACGACGTGACAGTCGGAAGTATCAGTGCGATCGAGACCGACAACTGGCACGCCCGGGTGACGGTTGCGCTCGACGGTTCGGTGTCGCTGCCCGCCAACGCGACTGCCAAGATCGGCCAAACCAGTCTGCTCGGATCCAAACACGTCGCGCTCGCGCCGCCCACCGAGGTGGCGCCGGAAGGGCGGTTGTCGGAGGGATCCGTGATTCCCCTTGCATCGGCCAGTGTCTATCCCACCACCGAGGAAGCGTTGACGGCACTGTCCTTGGTGCTCAACGGCGGTGGGCTGGCCCAGATTCACAGCATCACCACGGAACTGAACACCGCTCTCGGCGGGCGGACCGATGCGGCGCGCGACCTGCTGAGCCAGATGGACAGCGTGACCGAGACACTCGACCGTCAACGCGAGGCGATAGTCACGACCATGGAGAATCTCGACGTGTTCGCCGGTGAGATCACGGCTCAGCGAGACGTTCTCGGTGAGGCGTTGGAGACCCTTGATCCGGCCTTGGCGGAACTGAGCGCCCAACGCGTCGACCTGACCACCGCCCTCGATGCGGTCGGCAGGTTCGGGGACGTCGGGACCGATCTGGTCGACCGGACCCGCGACGATTTGAAAGCCAATTTGAGCGCCTTGGAATCGACGCTGCAGAAGGTGGTCGAAACAGGACCGGACCTGATCAACAATTTGGGCAATCTGAGTACCTTCCCCTTCCCTCAGACGACCATCGACGACGGAATGCGCGGTGATTACACCAATTTGTGGGCGCTGATCGACCTCACGAGTAATCGCCTTCAGTCAGGTCTGGGCTTCGGTACTCCGTTCGGGGCGCCGCAAACTCCGGTGGAGAACGGAATACTGGTCGATCCTTTGACCGCGCCTCTGGGTACCGGGCGGGCCGCCCCAAGTGACACCGGGCGGGCCGCCCCAAGTGGTACAGGGCGGACCGACCAGGACGGTGGACGATGATTCTCACGAAGTTGGTGCGAAGGCAATTGACGATCTTCGCGATCCTGGCGGTGATAGGCATGAGCGCAGCGGCTATCTCGTACCTGAGAGTTCCGACCATGCTCGGCATCGGGCGCTATTCGGTGACAGTCGAACTGCCCGACGCCGGCGGCCTGTATCGGAACGCGAACGTGACCTATCGCGGCGACACCATCGGTCAGGTCAGGTCGGTGCGTCTCTCTCCGGGAGTGGTACGCGCCGAATTATCCTTGGAGAGTGCGGTTCCCGTTCCCTCCAGCGGGCTCACAGTAGCGGTGCGAAGCGTGTCGGCAATCGGTGAGCAATACGTCGACATGCAACCGAGCACCGCGGACGGACCCTTTCTGGCCGACGGAGACGTGATCGGCCCCGACGCTGTCACGATCCCGACCGAGATCGGACCGGTCCTCGATCAGGCGCAGGCGATGCTCGCATCCGTACCGCAGGACAAGTTGCGATCGGTGATCGACGAGTCCGCGGCAGCTTTCGGAGGCAGGGGAGAGGATCTGGCTCGTCTGCTGGATTCGACCACCTCGTTCGTCGATCAGATGGCCGCTGCCACAACGCCGGCTACGACGCTCGTACAGCAGTTGGATCCGCTCCTGCAGACACAGGTGGTGACGGGCGATCAGATTCGCCAGTGGGCGTCCAGTGTCGCTCAGCTCAGTGGACAGTTGGAGGTCGCCGACGGGTCCGTGCGCAATATCCTCGAGACCGGACCGGGCTTCGCGACTGAAGCCGACCTGCTGTTTCAAGGCCTCAAACCCACTTTGCCTGTGCTGCTTGCCAATTTCACCAGCACCGCTCAGGTGGCTTTGACGTACAACGCCGGGTTGGAACAGGTGCTCGTCATCTTGCCGCCACTGGTCGCGGCACAGGAAACCGTCGTACAACGCGGGCAGGTGGACGGCGCCGCGAACGTCAACTTCCACCTCCAAGCGCAGGACCCTGCGGCGTGCTCGACCGGTTACCTTCCTGCCGATCAGCGACGGGACCCGACCCAGACGAGTGTGCCGGACACCCCGGCTGATCTGTACTGCAAAGTGCCACAGAACTCGGTCTTCGCCGTTCGTGGATCTCGGAACATTCCCTGCATGGAGGTACCGGGCAAACGAGCACCGAGCCCGGAGATCTGCCGGAGCCCCGAAGCGTACGTGCCGTCGGGGACCAATGCGCCCGGCGAGTTGTACACCGGGCCTGACGGAGTCGACTATCAACACACGGAGTTGGCTCCGGCTGACTCCGGTCCGGGGGAGGGGGAGCCGTGGCAACAGTTGCTGACGCCGACGAATCGCTGAGAGGTGAGGTGCTGGATCCGGTCCGAGGGAAGCGCGGTGTACTCACTGCCCTGGTCTGGATTGCACTCGCGGCTCTGAGCGTCGTTGTCGTCTTCGGTTGTCTGGCAGTTCGATCGGACCGCGTGCGAGAGTCCCAGCGTCAAGGGTTCGTCGACGGTGCTGTCGCAGGAACCCTTGCTCTGATCGACGTTCACTCTGCCACGCTCGACGAGGATCTCGCGGAGCTGAAGTCGCTGACTACGGGAACTTTTGCAGACGAACTGAAGTCCGGTGAATCTGCGTTCGTCGCATCGATCCGTGATTTCGCCGTCGATTCCGACGGTCATGTCGACACCGCCGCCCTGGCATCGGAATCCGGAACCTCGGGGGTGGTACTGATCGCGGCATCGGCTCAGGTCGGCAATTCGGCGGGAGAGTCTTCGGCGCGAACCTACCGTCTTCGCGTCGGTGTCGAAGAGGTCGACGGTCGGGTACTGATGTCGAGTGTGGAGTTCGTCCCGTGAAGCGCGTGGTCTTGGCGTTTGCAGCGCTGATCTTGGTGGGAGCCGGCGGGACTCTGCTCTGGAGTCACCACCGTTCGGCAGCCGCTGAAACCGCACGTGTCGAGGTGATCGGTGTGGCGCCGATGCTCGTCGAGAATCTCTTGACCTACAACAGCGACACGGTGGACGAGGATCTTGCACATGCTGCCGAGGGCGCAAGTGGAACATTTCAGGACCGCTTCGCCGAATTCGGATCGAAAACCGTTGCACCCCAGTCGAAGGAGCAAGGAATCAGCACGAAGGCGCGAGTAGTCGACGTCGGAGTGCTCTCCGCTGCTGCAGACCGAGCAGAATTGCTCCTGTTCGTCGATCAGATCACGACGAGTATCGCGCGGCCGGCACCAGCGTCGACGTCGAGCCGAGTCGAGGTGACACTCGATCGAGTCGACGGCACATGGCTGGTGAGTGCCATGACCCCCGTCTAGTGAAGGTTGTCGCGGCCCGCCATGATCAGCCTGGCAGTGACTTCGAGCCGGTCTGCGATCTGCGAATAGGACTCGTAACCCATGCCGGCTCGGACAAGCGCTCCGGACCAGGAGATTTCGAGTGCTTCGAGTACGTCGGGATCGTATGACGGCCCCAGCGCCTCGATGAGCCGCTCGCGGATGTTCTTGCCGATACGTCCCCGAAGGTGTTCGACGTCGGGATCATTGCCCATCATCGCCGTGGTCACGGCCGCGGCCAGCTCCGGTTCGTCGGAAACGAGGAGTGCGACGCTTCGAAGGACCGAGCAGACCTGCGCTTCTCGTTCCGCCTCGGGGGAGGGCTCGTGCGGTACCGCGTCGAGTCGGCGCCAGAACAGTTCTGCCACAAGGTGACTCTTGGACGAAAAATAGGTGTACGCCGTGGCTGCGGCGACACCGGCTTCCGCTGCCACCATTCGCACAGTCAGATCGGCAAACCCTTTGTCGCGCAGGACCGTGATCGCTGCCGCGGTCAATCGATCGACGGTTTCGGCTTGCTGCTGTGTGAGCCGTCGACGAGTGGACTCGAACTTGGTCTTACCAGACATGTGTCCAGACACTACGGGATCAGACCCATGCGAGCAAAGTGTGCGCTATCGCCGCTCATTCTCGCTCCCCGCTCGGTGTCATGTCTCGCTCCCGCTCGGCGTCATGTCTCGCTCCCGCTCGGTGGGACAGAATTTCGATCCCCCGCGATCGCTAAGTCCATGTGTTAGAACGATTTCTAGAACACGTTCGGAAATGTGCCCAGGATCGGAGAGGCTGATTATGACGAAGTGGGACGAGACATGCGACGTACTCGCTGTGGGATCGGGCGGCGGACTCGCCGGCGCGTACACGGCAGCACGCGAAGGCCTCGACGTCATTGTGATCGAAGCGACCGACAAGTACGGCGGAACAACGGCGTACTCGGGCGGCGGCGGAATGTGGTTCCCGTGCAACGCCGTTCTTCGCCGGGGTGGGGACGACGACACCATCGAAGATGCGCTGGAGTACTACCGTTCGGTGGTGGGTGATCGGACACCTGCCGACGTCCAGGAGGCATACGTTCGAGGCGGCGCCGGGTTGATCGACTATCTCGAAGAGGACTCGAATTTCGAGTTCCAGATACTGCCGTGGCCCGACTACTTCGGGGAAAAACCCAAGGCTCGCGCGAGCGGTCGACACATCGTTCCCAAACCGATGAACGCTAAGAAGCTTGGTGTGCTTCGTGATTCACTTCGATCGCCGCTCGCGACGGAGCGGTTGGGAGAAGAGTTGCCGGCGTACCTCGTCGGCGGGCAGTCGTTGATCGGTCGATTCTTGCTGGCACTTTCGACATTCGCCAACGCCGCCATGCACCTGAACACCACTCTCGAAGAATTGGTCGTCGAGGACGGATCGGTCGTCGGCGCGGTCGTCGAACAAGGTGGTCGGCGTCGAACCATCCGAGCCCGCAGAGGAGTGATTCTGGCCGCGGGCGGATTCGAACAGAACGAGACCCTGCGTGCCGAATTCGGTGTTCCCGGCTCTGCGCTCGACACGATGGGTTGTCCCGGCAATCTCGGCAAGGCGCATCAGGCGGCTATCGCCGTGGGCGCCGATACCGACCTCATGGGGGAGGCCTGGTGGTCGCCGGGGCTCACCCATCCGGATGGCCGCTCCGCGTTTGCGCTGTGGTTCACCGGCGGAATCTTCGTGGACGACAACGGTCGTCGATTCGTCAACGAGTCTGCGCCGTACGACCGCTTGGGTCGCTCCGTCATAGAACACATGCGGGCACGAAAAGTAACCACACCGTATTGGATGATCTACGACAACAGGGAAGGTGCAGTGCCGCCGGTGAAGGCGCCCAACGTGCCCATGGCGCAGACGGAGCAGTATGTGGATGCTGGGTTGTGGAAGAGTGCCCAGACGCTCGAAGACCTCGCCGCCCAGATCGATGTTCCCGCAGCGGAACTGGTGCAGACCGTGAAGCGATTCAACGAGTCTGCGGCGACCGGCGTCGACACGGACTTCGGCCGAGGAGACACTGCGTACGACCGTGCCTTTTCGGAGGGGGCTTCACCGCTCGTACCGATCGACCAAGGACCGTTTCACGCTGCCGCTTTCGGTATCTCCGACCTCGGGACCAAAGGTGGTCTACGTACCGACGCAACCGGGCGGGTGCTCAAAGCCGACGGTACGGCGATTGCCGGATTGTACGCGGCGGGCAACACGATGGCAGCGGCCAGCGGGACTACGTATCCCGGCGGTGGAAACCCGATCGGAGCGAGCATGCTGTTCAGTCACCTGGCTGCACTCGACCTCACGAAGCCGCCGTCGTAAGGATCAGACCGCTGGTGTCGGGAAAGGGGTCAGGCCTTGCCGAGTCCGGCGGCGATTCCCTTGTCCAGTTGGCTGAGCATTGCAGTCCCCAAGGACGAAAGCTGGGCGACCTGGCGATCATCGAGGCCCTCGAAGAGGAGACCTTGAACCGAGGCGACGTGTGGCGGCGCGGCCGCGACGACCTTTGTCATTCCTTCGTCGGTGAGTACTGCGTTGGAGCCGCGGCTGCCGCGAATGACTTCCCGTTTCACCCAGCCGGCTTTCTCCATCTTCGTGACGACGTGCGAGAGGCGGGACAGGGAAGCGTTCGCGCGCTGGGCCAGTACCGACAACTGGAGCTTGTGGTCGGGGGCGTCCGAGAGTGCGGCGAGCACGAAATATTCGAAGTGGGTGAGTGCCGAATCGCGTTGCAGTTGAGTGTCGAGTGCGGCAGGCAACCGTGTCACGAGAGCGATCAGTGTCAGCCAGGCTTCCTGCTGCTCGGCTGTGAGCCACTTCGTCTGAGACTGCGCGTCGGGCTGCGCGGTCGGTTCACTCATCGGTGACTTCTCCTTCGGGTCGAGCATTCTTCGTGCACGGAGCGTGCTGGTGTACAGCGTCTCAGACGCATGTCCAGAAGAATATTGCGGGGAATAGTTGCGGGACGCAAGTGTTGAGTCCTATATTAGGTTGAACCTTCAACTTAACGACGAATGTCTATCCCGAGGAGCCCATATGTCCACCACAACCATGCCTGCGCTGTATCTCAGCCACGGTGCTCCGCCGCTGGTGGACAGCGCGTTGTGGGTCGACCAATTGGGGGCGTGGGCCGGCGATCTTCCGCGGCCGACGGCAATCCTCGTCGTCTCGGCGCACTGGGAATCAGCACCGCTGACGATCGGTTCGACGACCACGGGCACCCCGCTCATCTACGACTTCGGTGGTTTTCCCGAGAGGTTCTACCGCGCGAAGTACAACTCTCCCGGCGCTCCGGAACTCGCCGCTCAGGTCGCCGCGTTGATGCCGGACAACGAACGAGTGGTTCAGCAGCCGAATCGAGGACTGGATCACGGTGCCTACGTGCCGCTCACGGTGATGTACCCGGACGCAGACATCCCGGTACTGCAAATTTCGCTGCCAACCCTCGATCCCGAGCGTTTGCTCCATCTCGGAGAACGCCTACGGCCACTCCGTGAGCAAGGTGTGCTGATCGTGGGATCCGGATTCACCACGCACGGGCTGCCGTTCCTGCGCGATCCGTCACCGGAGGCGCAGGCCCCGGGATGGTCGGCGGAATTCGACGCGTGGGCAGGGGAGAGGTTCGCTGCCGGAGACGTCGATTCGTTGATCGACTTCCGCGCCCAAGCTCCCGGGATGCCGTACGCGCATCCGACCATCGAGCACTTCGCCCCTTTGTTCGTCACGCTCGGTGCGTCGTCCGATCCGGAGCAGGTGCCCACCCAGGTGATCGACGGATTCTGGATGGGACTTGCGAAGCGCTCGATTCAGGTCGCCTAGAGAATCAGGTTGCTCAGAGAATCATTTCGCCCAGGTGAGTCAGCTTCGATTGCGAAGGAACTCGAGTGCCTGGTCGCCGTGCGTGTTGGCGCGAAGTTCACTCGAGATGACTTTGAGAACGGTGCGGTCGGTGTCGATCACGAAGGTCGAGCGTTTGACCGGAGCCAGCTTGCCCAGGAGTCCGCGCTTGACGCCGAACTGTTCGGCTACCTTGCCGTCGGTGTCGGCGAGCAGGGGGTAGTCGAAGGATTGTGCGGTGGCAAAGGTGGACTGAGCTTCGACCGTATCGGTGCTGATACCTGCCCGCGAAGCGCCCACCGCGGCGAATTCGCTGCCCAGGTCACGGAAGTGGCACGCCTCGGCGGTGCACACCGGCGTCGAGGCTGCCGGGTAGAAGAAGAGGACCAAGGGGCCGTTCGCGAGCAGGCTCGTCAGCGAGCGCGGAGTTCCGTCCTGGTCGGGCAGCGAGAAATCGGGGGCGAGTTGGCCTGGTTTCATTCGGCCGAGGTTACCCGCGCACGACGACCGTGTGGGGGAGCCTGGGATGATGGAGGCATGCACGGCGAGCCCACCTCCATGTCCGCACGGTCGTCCGACACCGCGATCGTCGGTGACGCGTCCGATTCCACCACCACTCGGGAGCAGTTCCGTGCCCTCGCAGCTGAGCACCGGGTCGTTCCGGTCACTCGGAAAGTGTTGGCGGACTCCGAAACTCCGCTCTCGGCGTACGAGAAGTTGGCCGGCAATCGTCCAGGCACCTTCTTGCTCGAGTCGGCCGAGAACGGTCGTTCGTGGTCGCGGTGGTCGTTCATCGGCGTCGGGAGTCCGGCTGCACTGACCGTCGTGGACGGAGAGGCGGCTTGGTACGGCAATGTTCCGGCCGGTGCTCCGGCCGGCGGTGACCCGATCGATGCACTCGGTGCCACCCTCGAACTACTTCGTTCGGAGCGACTTCCCGACCTACCCCCGCTGACCGGCGGAATGGTCGGGTTCCTCGGTTACGACGCGGTGCGGCGCCTCGAGAGATTGGGTGACTCCGCGGTCGACGACCTGCAGATACCCGAGATGGTCATGCTGCTTGCTGCCGACATCGCCGCTGTCGATCACCACGAAGGGGCGATCACCCTCATCGCCAATGCGGTCAACTGGGACGGCACCGACGAGCGTGTCGACACGGCGTACGACGACGCGGTCGCCAGGTTGGACGCGATGACTCGCGCTCTCGCGGCGCCGGCGAAATCGACGGTGTCGACATTCTCGAAAGCGACTCCGAACTACCGTCGTCAACGCACCACCGAGAGCTTCGGTGTCGACGTCAAAAAGTTGATCGGCGACATCGAAGCGGGCGAGGCATTCCAGGTAGTTCTCTCGCAGCGATTCGAGATCGATTGCACTGCAGCACCGATCGACGTGTACCGGATGCTGCGCGCGTCGAACCCCAGCCCGTACATGTATCTGCTCAACGTGCCGAACGGTGACGGAGAGACGGCGTTTTCGATCGTCGGTTCGAGCCCTGAAGCACTGGTCACCGTCGCCGAGGGCGTCGCGACGACACACCCGATCGCTGGAACCAGATGGCGCGGTGCCACAGAGGAGGACGACATCCTGCTCGAGAAGGACCTCCTCGCCGACGAGAAGGAAAACTCCGAGCACCTCATGCTCGTCGATCTGGGGCGAAACGATCTGGGTCGTGTCTGTCGCCCGGGCACGGTGAAGGTGCACGACTACCGGCACATCGAGCGGTACAGCCACGTGATGCATCTCGTATCGACCGTCACCGGTCATCTGGCCGAGGGAAAGCACGCTCTCGACGCGGTCACCGCATGCTTCCCCGCTGGAACCCTGTCAGGGGCACCCAAGGTGCGTGCGATGCAGCTGATCGAAGAACTCGAGCCCACCAGGCGGGGTATCTACGGCGGCATCGTCGGCTACCTCGACTTCGCCGGCGACGCCGACACCGCGATCGCGATCCGAACGGCATTGATCAAGGACGGGATCGGATATGTCCAGGCGGGCGCCGGCGTCGTCGCCGACTCCGATCCGGTCTACGAGGACACCGAGGCCCGCAACAAGGCGATGGCAGTGCTGAGCGCCATCGCGTCGGCGCACACCCTGCGCACCATCGGAGGTGACGATCAGTGAGTGAGAACGAGTCGATTGCAGCGGAGCAGCCTACAAGGGCTTCTCGTGGCACCGCTGTGCCGAGGACGCTTTTGCTTGCACTGTCGGCAGCAGCTCTGTGGGGCAGCTCACGAATGACGTGGGTTCATCTGACCTCGAGCGACGGCAAGACGCTGGAGCGGACGACGGACCTCGACGGCAGCACCTGGGCGGCGGCGATGACTCCGCTCGCGCTCGCGCTTCTGGCGGCGATCGCGGCGTCGTTCGCGGTGCGAGGTTGGGCGCTTCGTGTGGTCGGACTGTTGGTGGCACTCGTCGCCGTCGCGGTAGCGGTTCCGGCGGTGCAGTTGTTGGTGTCCGGAGCCTCTGCGGACCGAGCGGTGGAGTTGGCCGAGTTGTCCGGTCACCCGGAAGATCTCTCGACGACTGTTTCGGTACTGCCTGCCTTGCTTGCGTTGCTCGGAGCGGTGGCGGCGCTCGGCGCAGCAGTACTTCTGATGCGCAAACCTCCAGTGCGAGGCGGGTTGTCGTCGAAGTACGACAACCCGGCCGCGCGCCGCGAAGCTGCAGCCAAGCTCGGTCAGGGAGACACGCCCGCGTCGGACGAGCCTGTGACACAACGGATGTTGTGGGACGCGCTCGATGCCGGAGAGGACCCGACAGTGGCTGATGGGGACGACGGAGCTGGGGGAGACAACGGTGCGAAACCGGGGTCGTCGCACTGAGTAAGACTGAACCCTCACCTGCGTGGGTACCCCGGCGGAGTAGCAAAATTTCGTCCCACTAGGCTGAGGCCACCCTGATGACGTATCTCACATCGGGCTCTTGCCCAGAAAGGATTCGGGCCACGATGACCGTACTCGACTCGATTCTCGACGGGGTGCGCGCTGATGTCGCCGCCCGCGAAGCCGTACTCGACTTCGCTGCAGTCAAGGCTGCTGCGGCCGCTGCACCGCCTGCACTCGATGCTGCAGCAGCACTTCTGGAATCGAGCATCGGCGTCATCGCCGAGGTCAAGCGAGCGAGCCCCTCAAAGGGTGCGCTGGCCGACATTGCCGATCCCGCAGAGCTTGCCGCGGCTTACCAAGCCGGTGGCGCACGCATCATCAGTGTTCTCACCGAAGAGCGCCGTTTTCACGGCTCGTTGGCCGACCTCGACGCAGTCCGTAAAGCGGTCACCATTCCGGTGCTGCGCAAGGACTTCATCGTGGGGCCGTACCAGATTCACGAAGCTCGCGCTCACGGCGCCGACGTCATCTTGCTGATCGTCGCGGCACTCGAACAGCAGGCGCTCGCCTCGCTGATCGATCGCACCGAATCTCTGGGAATGACTGCCCTCGTCGAGGTGCACACCGAGGAAGAAGCCAACCGCGCGCTCGAAGCCGGCGCCAAGGTGATCGGTGTCAACGCGCGCAATCTCAAAACCCTCGAGGTGGACAAGAACACCTTCGGTCGCATTGCTCCCGGTCTGCCGACCGAGACGATCAAGATCGCCGAATCGGGTGTTCGCGGAACTGCCGATCTGTTGGCGTACGCCGGTGCGGGCGCCGACGCAGTGCTCGTCGGTGAAGGCCTCGTGACCAGCGGCGACCCTCGCAAGGCCGTCGCAGATCTGGTCAATGCCGGTGCACACCCGTCCTGCCCCAAACCGTCTCGATAAAGCGCTTCACCCGCCCGGCGTGCTTTGATGCACCCGGGCGGTGACCAGCGACACCGTTGGGGCAGACTGGTGGGGTGACTTCACGTACTCAGGAACCAGGCTCCGGTGCAGTATTCAAGGGCGGCAATCTGCCGCCGGCCAGCGCGGGACTCACCGAGCGCTCTCACGACCCGGATGCCGGAGGGCATTTCGGCGTCTATGGCGGACGGCATGTGCCGGAAGCCCTCATGGCGGTTATCGAGGAAGTCACTGCGGAGTACGAAAAGGCTCGCGCGGACGACACGTTCTTGAACGAACTCGATCGCTTGCAGCGCGATTACACCGGGCGTCCGTCGCCGATTTTCGAGGCAACGCGAATGAGCGAGTTCGCCGGTGGTGCGCGCATCATTCTCAAGCGTGAAGACCTGAACCACACCGGTTCTCACAAGATCAACAATGTTCTCGGTCAGGTTCTGCTGGCGAAGCGTATGGGCAAGACCCGCATCATCGCCGAGACCGGAGCGGGCCAGCACGGTGTGGCATCGGCCACCGCCTGTGCACTGCTCGGTCTCGAGTGCGTCATCTACATGGGTGCTGTCGACACCGAACGTCAAGCACTGAACGTCGCACGCATGCGCCTGCTCGGCGCGGAGGTCGTCTCGGTCGAGACCGGTTCGCGCACGCTCAAGGACGCGATCAACGAAGCCTTGCGCGACTGGGTTTCCCACGCGGACAACACCTATTACTGCTTCGGTACCGCGGCAGGCCCGCACCCGTTCCCCACCATCGTTCGCGACTTCCAGCGAGTGGTCGGCCTCGAAACACGCGTCCAGGTTCAGGCACTGACCGGCCGCCTGCCCGATGCAGTCACAGCCTGCGTCGGAGGCGGCTCCAACGCAATCGGAATCTTCCACCCGTTCATCGACGATCTGTCGGTACGGCTGGTTGGCTACGAAGCAGCCGGCGACGGTGTCGAAACCGGAAGGCATGCAGCAACGTTCGCCGGCGGTACCCCTGGCGCATTCCAGGGTGCCTACTCCTACCTGCTCCAGGACGAAGACGGTCAGACCATCGAATCGCACTCGATCTCTGCTGGTCTGGACTACCCGGGCGTCGGACCCGAGCACGCTTACCTGAGCGATATCGGGCGTGCCACCTACGAACCCGTCACCGACAGCGAAGCGATGGATGCTCTACTGCTGCTCTCGCGCCGCGAAGGCATCATCCCGGCCATCGAATCCGCCCACGCCGTTGCCGGCGCGCTCCGACTGGGCAAGGAACTCGGCGAGGGCGCGATCATCGTCGTCAATCTCTCCGGTCGCGGTGACAAGGACATGGACACCGCCGCAAGCTGGTTCGGTCTCTTCGACGGCGCCTCGAGTCAGGCAACCGCTCCGGCTGATGCAGCAGACCAGAACGACAACACGGAAGGCTCGGACAAGTGAGCGAACGACCATCACGCCTCGCACCCACCTTTGCAGCGTGCAAGGCTGACAAGCGTGCCGCCCTCGTCGGTTACCTGCCTGCCGGTTATCCGACCGTTCCCGAATCGATCGACGTGTTCAAGGCGATGGTCGACGGTGGCTGCGACATCATCGAAGTCGGTGTCGCGTATTCCGATCCGGTCATGGACGGTCCGACCATCCAGCGTGCAGCCGAAACCGCACTCACCAACGGCGTTCGCCTTCGCGACATCTTCACCGTGATCGAGCAGATCAGTTCGGTCGGCGGCAAGGCCGTCGTGATGACCTACTGGAACCCGGTACTGCAGTACGGCGTCGACAAGTTCGCACGAGACCTCGCTTCCGCCGGCGGGCTCGGACTCATCACCCCCAACCTCATTCCGGAAGAAGCAGGCGCCTGGATGGAAGCATCCGAGGAGCACCACCTCGACCGGATCTTCCTTGTCGCCCCGTCCTCGACGGAAGAACGGCTCGCGATGACACTCGACGCGAGTAGTGGATTCATCTACGCGGCCTCGACAATGGGTGTCACCGGCGCTCGAGACGCCGTGTCTTCGATGGCTCCGGAACTGACCGCACGAATCCGCGCGCATTCCGACATTCCCGTCGGCGTCGGATTGGGTGTTCGGTCCGGCGCACAAGCTGCCGAAATCGCGGCGTACGCCGATGCCGTCATCGTCGGCTCGGCTCTGGTCTCCGCGGTCGAGAACGGCTTGGGAGCGGTTCGCTCGCTCACCGAAGAACTCGCCGAGGGCGTCCGCTCGGCTACCGTGGCGTCGTGACCTCAACTGTGGACCTACTGGCCTATATCCCCAGCCCGCCCCAAGGCGTCTGGTACGTCGGACCGGTAGCGCTGCGCGCCTACGCGCTCTTCATCATCCTCGGCATCATCGTCGCGATCGTGTGGGGAGATCGTCGTTGGGTCGCCCGCGGCGGCGAGAAGGGGACCGTTCTCGACATCGCGATCTGGGCTGTTCCGTTCGGTCTGATCGGTGGCAGGCTCTATCACGTATTGACCGACTGGCCCGCCTATTTCGGCGAGAACGGTCAGCCTCTCGATGCACTCAAGGTGTGGCAGGGAGGCCTCGGAATCTGGGGAGCTGTGTTCCTCGGCGGCATCGGTGCGTGGATCGGCTGCCGTCGACGCGGCATTCCGGTTTCCGCGCTCGGTGATGCGATTGCGCCCGGAATCCTGCTCGCGCAGGCCATCGGTCGTATCGGCAACTACTTCAACCAGGAGTTGTACGGTCGCGAGACCACCGTCCCATGGGGCCTCGAGATCTTCGAGCGTGTGAACTCCTCCGGCCAGCTCGATCAACTGGCAGGTGTCTCCAACGGAGAAGTCATTCGGGTCGTTCACCCGACGTTCCTCTACGAAGCTGTGTGGAACGTCCTGATCGTGATCCTGCTGGTCCTCGTCGACCGCCGATTCAAGATCGGTCACGGACGCCTGTTTGCTCTGTACGTCGCGGGTTATTGCCTGGGCCGGTTTGTCGTCGAACTGATGCGCGACGATTTCGCATACGAGATCGCCGGCATTCGAGTCAACACATTCACTTCGGGGATCGTGTTCTTCGCCGCACTGGCCTACTTCTTCCTGGCGAAGAAGGGTCGTGAGGATCCGGCTGATTTGAAGTCGAAGGACTACGTCGCTGCGGTAGCTGCCGGCGAAGCAGGAGTCGCGGCGCCAGTTACCGAAACTGATTCGGCGAAGGCCGACGCGAAAGGCGCCGACGCTGAAGATTCTGAATCCGATGCTGCTGAATCCGCTTCCAGTGAGGCAAGCGCCTCCACGGCAGCGTCGGATGAGTCGTCGGACGCGGTGAAGCTGTCGAAGAAAGACAAGCCGTGACAGGTCCCTATTCGCAAGGGGGATTCCCCGAGGATCAGGGACCGGTCTACGGCGCGCCCAATCCGTACGGATATCAGCAGCCACTGCCCGCTCAATCGATGTACGGGTTCGGAGATCCCTATGCGCCGTACGGTCGGCACCCGGTAACGGGGGAACCGTATTCCGACAAGTCGAAAGCTACAGCTGGACTGTTGCAGATCTTGCTGGGCTTCTTCGGAATCTGTGGAGTCGGTCGTCTTTACATCGGGAGCGTCGGCATTGGACTGTGCCAACTGCTCGGCATGTTCTTCGCGCTGTTCATGTCCGCGTTCCTCATCGGAATTCCATTTGCCATCGGAATTTGGATCTGGGCGTTCGTCGACGGCATCGTGATACTTTCGGGCAATGCGCGGGACGGTGTTCGCCGGCCGTTACGAGGATGATCCGGGAGCACGAACCGAGGAAAGATCTGTGGGGGACCGGCCACGCGAAGGCCGAACCCGTCTCGTGGCCCGATAACAAAAGCTATTACGTACCGTCGTCGAATCGAAGGAAAGTACGTTGCCTAACTTGAACAAGAATCCGGAACCGTCCGAGTCGGGGGACTCGTCAGGATCGCAGCCGCCGGTTCCACCCCAGTTCGGGTCGCCGTTCGACTACGACGCGACGGCAGATGCGTCGTTGACGGAAACCTCGGCGCCAACGGAAAAGACTCCGTCGACGGAGACCACCGGCACCGGTCCAGGCTGGGACACGTATTCGGGAGTCGGGAACGGCCCGGGCTGGGGAAACCACCCCATCTACCCGCCGCCGACCGGAACCGAATCGACTACAGCGTTCCCCACTGCCGATTCTGATTCCACCCCGAGTCAGCCCACGGCGCCTTACACGTCGCAGGAAAGCTACGCCGCCCAGAACTATCCGGCGACCGACCATCCGGCGCCGGACTACTCGAGGCCGACCCAAACCCCGACGGACGGTCCCGTCTACGGTGCGCCGGCAGATCAAACTCCGAATCCCTACGCGGCTCCGCCGCAGGGCTACCCCGCCGCTCCGCCGCAGGGAAGCCAGAATTACGGTCAGCAGCAGGGCTACCCCCAGCCTGGATATTCGCAGCCCGGTTACGGTCAGCCTCAGGGTTACCCGCAAGGTCAGGGTTATCCTCAGCCTGGTTTCGGCCTTGTCGATCCGTCCGCACCCTACGGACGTGACCCGATGACCGGCGAACCGTATTCGGACAAGTCGAAGACGACCGCCGGATTGCTGGGCATTCTGCTCGGCGGTTTCGGAGCAGGACGTTTTTACCTCAACCAGCCCGGCATGGCTGTCGCACAGATCGCGGTCACTTGGTTGACGTGTGGAATCGGTGGCATCTGGCCGCTCATCGACGGAATCATGATGTTGACCGGCAGTGTGCGCGATCAGTACAACCGACCTTTGCGTAGCTGATCGAAAACGATGTTCGGAACTGTGGCCCCCTGACGCTCGTCGTCAGGGGGTCACACTTTTCTCTCGCGACCTGCGGTTATGTGCTGATAAACTAACGAACGTCGGCTGCATGACCGTGTGGAGGTCGCCGAGTGCCGTTTTCTCGAATACCTGATCCTCGAGGCCTGTACGACCCCGATCAGGAAACCGATTCATGTGGTGTAGCCGTAGTAGCAGACACCTCTGGACGTCACCTGCATTCCATTGTCGACGAGGCGCTCGCGGTCCTGGCCAATCTCACCCACCGTGGCGCGGTCGGGCGCGAGTGCAACAGTGGTGACGGCGCGGGCATCCTTCTTCAGCTGCCGACGGAATTCTTCGACGCGGTGACCGCGTTCGAGCTTCCACCACCCAACGCGATGGGTGAGAACACCTACGCAGCCGGAAACTGCTTTCTCCCGGTGGATCAGGAAGCACGTGGGCGCGCGGTAGTTCGGATACACCGGTACGCAGCGGCAGAAGGACTGCGGATTATCGGGTGGCGGGAGGTCCCAGTCGACCGTGACTGCGTCGGAACCGTTGCCGCGCAGTGCGCTCCGTACATCAGTCAATGTTTTGTGACGTGCGCCGAGCCAAGAGATCGCAGTGTGGGCGGAATTGCCTTGGACCGACGAGTGTTCGCGCTCAGGAGACAAGTCGAGCGAATTCATTCGGCCGATGATGCGGTGTATTTCCCCTCGTTGTCCGCCCGAACCATCGTGTACAAGGGCATGCTCACGCCGACGCAGTTACCCGGTTACTTCACCGACCTATGCGACGCCCGAATGCGAACTGCCTTGGCGGTCGTGCACAGTCGGTACTCCACGAACACTTTTCCGTCGTGGTCACTTGCTCAGCCGTATCGCTGCATCGCTCACAACGGCGAGATCAATACGATTGTGGGAAACAGGAATTGGATGCGCGCTCGCGAGCCGATGTTGCGGAGCGCACTTTTGGGTGGGGACATCGATCGCATGTTTCCGATCTGTACCCCGGGTGGATCCGACTCTTCGTCGTTCGACGAAGTGCTCGAGTTTCTGACGCTCGGGGGCCGCAGTGTGCAGCACGCCATCGCGATGATGATTCCCGGTGCCTGGGAGAACGATTCTTCGATGCCAGACGAGATGAGGGCCTTCTACCAATTTCACGCTTGCCTGATGGAACCATGGGACGGTCCGGCGTCCGTGACGTTCAGCGACGGCACTGTTGTCGGGGCGGTGTTGGATCGTAACGGTCTTCGCCCCGGGCGATGGTGGCGGATGAGGAACGGCCGTATCGTGTTGGCGAGTGAGAGCGGTGTGTTCGACGCTCCGACGTCCGAGGTGTTGGAGAAGGGGCGCCTCGAACCGGGTCGAATGTTCCTCGTCGACACCGCTCGTCGTGGCATCGTTTCCGATGCGGAGATCAAATCCGAACTCGCGAGCACAGCCCCCTACCGGGAATGGGTCGAGGGGGGATTGGTCGATCTCGAGGAAATCCCCGAGTCGGCGCCTGCCCGAGGCGATCCGGCTCCGCTGTTGCAAAGGCAGGTGCTCTTCGGATACCAGGCAGAGGACTTGCAGGAAGTTCTCCTTCCAATGGCTCGCTCAGGATCGGAGCCGTTGGGATCGATGGGAGTCGACACACCTCTCGCCGTTCTCTCGGATCGGCCGAAGCTGTTGTACGACTACTTCGTCCAGCTCTTTGCTCAGGTGACGAACCCGCCTTTGGACGCGATTCGCGAGGAAGTCGTCACTACGCTTGGTGTCACCCTCGGCGCTGAGCAGAACTTGTTCGAAGCGTCGGCGCTGTCGTGCCGAAGGATTGTTCTCGATAAACCGGTGATTGGACCGGGGAAGATGGCGAAGGTCGCCGAACTGTGCGGCGCAAGAACTCCGAGAAGCGCTGTCCTACGGGGAGGTTTCGATCCGAGAGGCAGTCTCGGCGAAGGCGTCGAGAGGCTTCGTGAGTCCGCCCGAACGGTCGCCGCAGCCGGAATCGAGATTCTGGTGATCTCCGACCGTGGATCGGGCCCTGAGCAGGCTCCCATTCCGTCATTGCTCGCAGTATCTGCCGTGCATCACGATCTGGTTCGGCATGGCCTGCGAACCAAGGTTTCCCTCGTCGTCGAGTCGGGTGACGCGCGCGAAGTTCATCACATCGCGCTGCTGATCGGCTACGGTGCTGCGGCTGTCCACCCCTATCTTGCTCTCGAATCGGTAGAAGCACTCAGCGAGCAAGACGAGCTTCCCGGAATAGATTCGAAAATGGCATCGGACAACTATCTGAGAGCGGCAAATTCCGGCGTGCTCAAAGTGATGTCGAAGATGGGAATCGCTACGGTTCACTCCTATACGGGCGCACAGGTATTCGAGGCAGTGGGCTTGGGCCGAGAATTGGTCGACGAATACTTCTGCAACACACGAAGCAGGATCGGCGGGATCGGTATCACCGAAGTCGCGCGAGAAGTTCTGATGCGTCACGCGGCCACGTATCGTACGGTGCGGCATCGTCAGTTGAGCAGCAGTGGAGAGTTCCGGTATCGCCGCGGTGGTGAATTGCATGTGTTCACACCCGAGTCCGTGTTCTTCCTTCAGCATGCGACCCGGACGGGGCGAAGTGAGATGTTTCGTCGCTACAGCGATGAAGTCGATCGACTGAGTGCGCAGGGCGGAACACTTCGGGGGCTGTTTCGATTTCGGCGTGGGATTCGTCCGCCGATTCCGCTCCGTCAGGTCGAACCCGTCGAGTTGATTCTCGCTCGATTCAACACCGGTGCGATGAGCTACGGCTCCCTCTCTGCCGAGGCTCACGAGACGATGGCAGTCGCGATGAATGCTCTCGGCGGACGTTCCAACACCGGTGAGGGCGGAGAGTCACCGGAGCGGTTGCGCGACAACAAGCGTCGAAGCGCAGTCAAGCAGGTCGCGAGTGGGCGCTTCGGGGTGACCAGCGATTACCTGGTCAACGCCACCGACATTCAGATCAAGATGGCCCAGGGTGCCAAGCCCGGTGAAGGAGGGCAGCTTCCGGGGTCCAAGGTGTACCCGTGGATCGCGGAAACCCGGTACTCGACACCTGGAGTCGGGCTCATTTCTCCGCCCCCGCACCACGACATCTATTCGATCGAGGATCTCGCCCAATTGATCTACGACCTCAGATGCGCAAACGATCGTGCGCGGATACACGTGAAGTTGGTCAGCGCAGTCGGAGTCGGGACTGTTGCGGCAGGTGTGGCCAAAGCGCACGCCGACGTGGTGCTGATCTCCGGTCACGACGGCGGGACGGGGGCGGCGGCACTCTCGTCCATCCACCACGCTGGTACGCCCTGGGAGATCGGGCTGGCCGAAACTCAGCAGACCTTGGTGCTCAACGGGTTACGCGATCGGATCGTCGTCCAGTGTGACGGGGGTTTGCGCACGGCGCGGGACGTCGTCGTCGCCGCGTTGCTGGGGGCGCAGGAGTACGGGTTTTCCACGGCGCCACTGATCGCGGCCGGCTGCGTCATGATGCGGGTATGTCACCTCGACACCTGCCCCGTCGGAGTAGCGACGCAGAATCCCGAACTGCGAGAGCGATTCACCGGCCGGCCGGAGTACGTCGAGAACTTCTTTCGCTTCATCGCCGACGACGTACGACGTTTGTTGGCAGAACTGGGGTTTCGAAGTATCGACGACGCTCTGGGCCACGCAGACGTATTGGAAATGTCTCCGGCGGTGGCGCATTGGAAGAGTCGCACGTTGGACCTCTCACCACTCTTCGACGTTCCGGCCGCGCCGACCGGCGCGGCCTACCCGCCGTGTGTACCTGTCTCGAGCGAACTCGAACGCACCCTGATCGAGTGCGCGGCGAACTCACTCGAGGACGCTCGACCCGTGCATATCGAACTGCCAGTACACAATACGGATCGGGCGGTGGGAACGAGGCTGGGCGCAGAGGTGACCAGACGTTACGGCGCCGTCGGGCTACCTCAAGGCACCATCGACGTCGTGCTCAGTGGAACGGCAGGCCAGTCACTCGGTGCGTTCCTGCCGCCCGGCATCTCGCTGGTCGTTGTCGGCGATGCAAACGACTACGTGGGGAAGGGGCTCTCCGGTGGACGAATCGCGCTTCGGCCGAGTGAGGACGCGCCCTTCGTAGCGGAGGATCAGGTGATTGCCGGCAATACGCTGCTGTACGGAGCTACGAGCGGTGCGC
Organism: Rhodococcus sp. APC 3903; assembly: GCF_030407755.1. Lineage (NCBI taxonomy): Bacteria > Bacillati > Actinomycetota > Actinomycetes > Mycobacteriales > Nocardiaceae > Rhodococcus > Rhodococcus sp. APC 3903. The sequence goes on along the minus strand of NZ_JASDCV010000019.1, from coordinate 82,204 downwards.
TCTATGCCAGGGGGCGTGTCGGGGAACGATTCGCGGTGCGCAACTCGGGCGCGGTCGCTGTGGTGGAAGGCGTCGGAGACCATGCGTGCGAGTACATGACCGGGGGTCGCGTCGTCATCATCGGCCCAACTGGTAGGAACCTTGCTGCGGGAATGTCGGGCGGAATTGCCTTCGTACTCGACGTGAAGGCAGAGAAGGTCAACGGCGACATGGTCGTTCTGGAGCGGCCTTCGGCGGAAGACTGCAGTCAGCTGGTCGAAATTCTCGGCGAGCATTTGGCTGCGACCGGCTCGCCGGTGGCGGCAAAACTTCTCGACGACTGGGTTGGCCAGAGTCCGAGATTCACCAAAGTTTTGCCTGTCGACTACCGGAAGGTCGTGGAAGAGAACGAACTGGTGGAGCCGGCTCATGCCTGACGCACGCGGGTTCCTCAACGTGAAACGATCCGGCTCACCGACCAGATCGACCGATGTGCGTGTCGGCGACTGGGCGTCGGTATACGAGTCGCTGGATCCCGTCGTGCGAAATCGAGACGTATCTGCACAGGCCTCGCGTTGCATGGACTGCGCTGTGCCGTACTGCCATTCGGCCGACGTGGGGTGTCCGCTCGGCAATCTCATTCCGGAATGGAACGACCTGGTTCGGCGTGGACGGTGGTCCGAAGCCTCGGAGAATCTGCATTCCACCAACAATTTCCCCGAGTTCACCGGACATCTGTGCCCCGCACCGTGCGAAACGGCGTGCGTTCTCGCACTCGACGACGAGCACACGTCGGGGGGTGTCACCATCAAGCGCATCGAACAGGCAATCGTCGACAACGCCTGGGAGTCGGGTTGGTTGGGGCCGCAGGCACCGGTAGTTCACAGTGGAAACCGTGTTGCAGTTGTCGGTTCGGGACCGGCGGGACTGGCTGCGGCTCAACAACTGACACGAGCCGGACACAGTGTCACGGTGTTCGAGCGGAGCGATCGGATCGGGGGACTGCTTCGCTACGGAATTCCGGAATTCAAGTTGCCCAAGGCCCTCATCAACCGGCGGCTGGACCAACTGACCGCCGAGGGGACCAGATTCGTCACCGACTGCGCCGTCGGAGTGAACGTGAGCGCGCACGACCTCTCGACGGAATTCGAGGCGGTAGTCCTGGCGGTCGGGGCTGACCGTGCCAGAGACACAGACGTACCGGGTCGTAGTCTTCGCGGAATCCATCGTGCGATGACGTACCTGCGTGCGGCCAACCACGAATGCGAGGGTGACGGAGCGTCGAGCATCTCGGCGCGAGGTAAGAACGTCGTGATCATCGGTGGCGGCGACACGGCCGCCGACTGCCTCGGCACGGTGCATCGCCAAGGCGCCCTCTCGGTGACGGAATTGGATTACCACGTCCCACCTCCGGCACGCCGCGATCGAGATCGCGACCCATGGCCGTTGTGGCCGCGGGTCCTACGCAGCTCGCCGGCAGACGAGGAGGGCAGTGACAAACGATTCCGATGGGCGGCGCAGGAATTTCTCGACGACGGTGGGGGTGCGGTCCGCGCAATCCGGATGGTTCCGGTAGCCGTGTCGCGGGGGACGAATGGACAACGGACCCTGGTGGAGACCGGCGACACGACGGATCTGGTGTGCGAGATGGTCCTGCTCGCTCTGGGTTTCGACGGCGTCGAAACCGCCCCACTGCTCACCGACCTTGATGTCGGCACCGATCCACTCGGCAGAATCGAGTGTGATGTCGGGTGGCAGACCCGGACACCCGGCGTATTCGTCTGCGGCGACGCGCATCGCGGCGCGTCGCTGGTCGTGTGGGCGATTGCCGAGGGACGGTCGGCCGCACGTGCCGTCGACATGTTTCTCACAGGCGAGTCGGCGCTTCCGGCTCCGGTTCATCCAAAGGCATTTCCGCTGTTCGTGAGCTGACCAACTGAATCGAGTAAGTACAGAAAGTGCAGGTCGCAAATGCCGGATAGAAGTGCGGTGGGGTAGCGACTAGGCTCGAGCCGTGAACCGACGGACAAAAATTGTATGCACACTTGGACCTGCGACAGCTTCTGGCGACCGCATCCGTGAGCTCGTGGAGAGCGGCATGGACGTGGCGCGCCTCAACTTCAGCCACGGCGAGCATGCCGATCACGAAGAAAACTACATTCGCGTCCGCGCCGCGTCGGACGCCACCGGAAAGGCCGTCGGTGTTCTCGCCGACCTTCAGGGGCCCAAGATTCGCCTCGGCCGATTCAAGGACGAGCGGACCACCTGGGCCAACGGTGAAGAGGTTCGTATCACCGTCGACGACGTCGAGGGAACGCACGATCGCGTCGGGACCACGTACAAGGAATTGGCGCGCGACGCCAAGGCCGGCGATCGACTGCTGGTCGACGACGGAAAGGTCGGCCTGGTCGTCACGTCCATCGACGGCAACGACGTCGTCTGTCGGGTCACCGAAGGCGGTCCGGTCAGCAACAACAAGGGCCTCTCACTGCCCGGTATGAACGTCTCCGTTCCAGCCCTGTCGGGCAAGGACATCGCCGACCTCGAGTTCGCTCTCAAGCTGGGTGTCGACTTCATTGCACTCTCCTTCGTTCGCTCACCGGCGGACGTCGAATTGGTTCACGCCATCATGGATCGAGTCGGGCGCCGCGTTCCCGTCATCGCGAAGCTCGAGAAGCCCGAGGCCATCGACAATCTCGAGGCCATCGTGCTCGCGTTCGACGCCGTCATGGTCGCCCGCGGTGACCTCGGTGTCGAGTTGCCGCTCGAGCAGGTCCCGCTCGTTCAGAAGCGCGCAATCCAGATTGCTCGTGAGAACGCGAAGCCGGTCATCGTCGCGACGCAGATGCTCGAGTCGATGATCGAGAACTCACGTCCCACTCGTGCAGAGGCATCCGATGTCGCCAACGCCGTTCTCGACGGCGCCGACGCAGTCATGCTCTCGGGCGAGACTTCGGTGGGCAAGTACGTCATGGAAACCGTTCGCACCATGGCCCGCATCGTCGAGGCCGTCGAGAACGAATCAACCCGTGTCCCACCGTTGACCCACGTCCCGCGCACCAAGCGCGGAGTCATCTCGTACGCAGCACGCGACATCGGCGAACGTCTCGACGCCAAGGCCTTGGTTGCGTTCACTCAGTCCGGTGACACGGTGCGTCGACTGGCTCGTCTGCACACGCCGCTGCCGTTGCTCGCCTTCACACCGCTGCCTGCGGTGCGCAGTCAGCTGACGCTGACGTGGGGAACCGAGACGTTCCTGGTCGATGCGGTGGCCACCACTGACGAGATGGTGCGTCAGGTGGACAGTGCGTTGCTCTCCCTCGGGCGGTACGTCAAGGGAGACCTCGTGGTCATCGTTGCCGGATCCCCTCCGGGAACTGTCGGTTCCACCAACCTCATTCACGTCCACCGTATCGGCGAAGAGGACCACTGAGTGACCCACGCGAACGCGTCCACCGACCTCGGTACTCTTCTCGGTCTGTTGGATCTGGAGCAGATCGGTGACGACGCGTTCCGTGGATACCACCCGAAACAGGTAGGTTCGCGGACGTTCGGCGGTCAATTGGTGTCTCAGGCACTGATGGCCGCCGGACGGACTGTCGACGGTGATCGCCCCATCCATGCCGTGAACGCCCATTTCATTCGGGGCGGAGATGTGAAGGCGCCTATCGAGTACCGGGTGGAGCGTCATCGTGACGGGAGGGCATTCGCCAACCGTCAGGTGACTGCCTATCAGGGTGAGAACGAATTGTTCGTGATGCTCGCGGCGTTCCAGGACTCCGGCAAGGGGCTCGACCATGCTGTCGAGATCCCGGATGTTCCACTTCCGGAGTCGTTGCCTCCCATCGGCGATCATCTGGTGGGGTACGAGGAAAAACTGCCGCATTTCAGTGCGGCGCTCAAGCCGATCGACATGCGGTACGCCAACGATCCGGCGTGGATCCTCAAGGGCACCGGCGAGAAACTCAACCACAATCGGGTGTGGATGCGCCCCGACGGTGATCTGCCGGACGATTCGCTCATTCACGCTGCGACGCTGGCATATTCGTCCGACACCACCGTGCTCGATTCGATTCTGACCACTCATGGTTTGTCCTGGGGTCATGATCGTATCGTCGCGGCGACGGTCAATCATTCGATCTGGTTCCATCGCCCGTTCCGGTTCACCGACTGGGTTCTGTACGCCACCGAATCGCCGGTCGCCGCAGGTTCGCGCGGTCTGGCAACCGGACGGTACTTCTCGGTGGAAGGACTGCTGTTGGCGACGGTGGTCCAAGAAGGAATGATCAGGCATTTCCCGCGTAAAGGGGAATGAGATGCGGGCCCGAGACTGAACTCGGGCCCAGAATCAAGCAGACTTGCGATATTGCGGTGAGAGTTCGTCGGCGCGGTCCCACGGAGACCAGTCGACTTCGCGTCCATCGAGTTGGGCCGCAACAACTTCCAAGCCCGCGTGCCAGCCGGCGGCGTGGGCGTACGCGGACTCTTCGTCTTCCATCGTGTGGGTGAGGGTCAGCCAGCAACCGCCGGTGCCGTCCGGTGCCAGTTCCCAATGCAGAGTATCTGCGTCCCAGAGGAATTCGAGAATTCGGTGCGGGTGGACGCTGATGACCGTCCCGCGCGTCACGTGATCTGCGGGCAGTCCGAATCGCTCGACTTGTTCCGGGGTCACCTTGAACAGCAGATCCGCGCCTGGAGTGAGATTGAAATCGACGTCCGCCGGGAACCAGGCGTCGAGGTACTCGCGTTCCGTTATCACTTTCCAGACCTTGTCCGGTGCGTGCGGAATTGCCAGTTGGAAGCTCAGTGACACCCGACCGTCATAGGTCAGGTTTATCTTGCCGTTGTCCATCGGTGCCTCCAATGCTTGGTGCCCGTGCGGTTGCCCCCATCGTGCCATCTAATTGCTTAGGATGGAATAACTGCAGGTCAGATCGTTACCTATTGATAGGTTATGTCGATTTGTCTCGATTTGAGAGCGGCGTTCCGGATGCGTTTCGTGGCAGTGAGACAAACGCGCGGTACGCTGACCACGCACGACTGGCGCGGGTGGGAATTACCACCGGGGAGTGCACATCGCGAGGCATCGACCGCCTGGGTGCTTCACACATCTTGTGTGAAGGGGATTCATGTCTACCGAAAATCTGTCTACTGAAGATCTGCCTACCGAAAATCTGCCCAGCCAGAACGTGGCCGCTCGAATAATCGACGGACGCGCAATTGCCGATGCTGCGCTCGCGGACCTCTCAGTGCGCACGAGGCAGTTTCGTGATGAGACGGGGCACGTTCCTTGCCTGGCCGCCGTCATCGTGGGAGCGGACCCGGCCTCGAAGGCGTATGTACAGATGAAGGCCAAACGGTCTGTCGTCGTCGGAATGACGTCGCGGACGGTCGAACTCCCGGTGAGTACAACCACCGAAGAACTAGTCGACGTGCTGAGAGCGTCGTCGGCGGACCCTTCGATCGACGGCATACTGCTGCAACACCCGGTGCCAGGCCACATCGACGAACGGGCTGCGTTCGATGCCATCTCGGCCGACAAGGACGTTGACGGCGTTACCTCGGCAGCGTTCGCGGCAATGGCGTTGACCGGTGGGGGATTCGAATCATGTACACCGAGTGGCATCCTGCGCCTGCTCGACGCCACAGGCGTCGAACTCTCCGGAAAGCATGCTGTCGTGGTCGGCCGAAGCCCGATACTCGGATTGCCGATGGGAATGCTCCTCCTGCGTCGAGGCGCAACGGTGACATACTGCCATTCGCGAACCGTCGACCTGGCCGCCCACGTCGCTTCGGCAGACATCGTCATCGCGGCCGTCGGTGTTCCGGAACTGATCAAAGGGGCGTGGATCAAGCCTGGGGCAGTGGTGATCGATGCGGGGTACAACGCGGGCAACGTCGGAGATGTGGAGTACGCCGCCGCGCTCCCACATGCCGGTGCGATCACACCGGTGCCGGGTGGCGTCGGCCCCATGACGGTTGCCGTCCTGCTGGAACAAACACTGGCAGCAGCAGTTCGCGCAGCGGAAGTTCGGGCATGCAGTGAGAGTTCGGGCATGCAGTGAGAATCATGACAGTCGTGTTGGACCGGACCCAGCAATCGCCTCGGATCGATTGTGAGACCTCGGTTTCGAGACGGAGTATTCATCCGCCCCTCGATAACCGAATTACCGCGTCGAGCACCGCTGCGCTGGAATGGCTGAGCTGAGCGCGCAATTGGTGTATTCGACAGTCAGCTGTCTGCCGTGGGGATGTCGATCATCAACCGGGACGGTGAATCGGATGTCGATACGGTGTATGCCGGACGGATGTCGACCGTGCCGACAAACGACTGCAGGATCGCACTGTTCCTGGCCGCACTGTCTATGCGCGTGATGTTTTCGCCCTCGTGAGATACGGAGTTGAGCGACGAATCCGATTGGACTCCCATCAGGTCGACTTGAAGTATCGATCGACTTCCGACGTCCACGACTGTGCTGTCACCCGCTCGGATTGCTTCGCTGACGTATTCGGTTTTCCAGAACACTGATCCATTTCCGTCGAATCGGTAGGTGATTCGGGTGAAACCATCGTGATCGGTTACGTCGATCTCGGTCACGTCGACGCGCGGATTCGGTGAAGGGATCTCCGTGTCGTTCGGGAACGGAGCAAGCGTGGAGATCTCGGTTGGTGGGGCATCGATCGGGGGAGTGCCGACCTGAAGGGTGCCTGTCTGTGTTGCAGCATCGAGGACGGTCTGGGTGGAAGATTCGCCGGCAGTGTTGGATTCGCCGGCAGTGTCGGATTGGTCGTCAGTCTGACACCCGGTGAGCAGCGCGAAAACAGGTATGGCTCCGAGCAGAGCAATCAGGCGACGACCGTTCATGGATCGAATCTAACTGCGGTCGATCTGGGGTACAGCCGAATGCCGAAACCTTGCGGTACGGCCAACTGCGGCAGGTGGTGCCCTCGGTGAGACTCGAAATAAAAATCGACCACCGAGGGTCCAGCGGCGATGGAGCCGTACCGGCCGCCACCTGCTCAGTTACCAGTTGTCAAGTGACACGACTTGATGCTCGCTGAGGGTGGAATGTGTCCAAACCGTGTCCATGGAATGCCCCCTGATCGGTGCTGGGCAGGGGGCGTCTATTCCTTAGCTCAGATCAGTGTGCAGGAGCGGCGGGGGAGTGAGTCGATCCAGGCTGGGCGGAGTTGCCCCCCGGTTTGAGTGATCGAGGACTAGGGGGATGAACGCCGGAAAGCTGGGCTATGTAGGCTGGAACGATGTATCACCGGTGGACGTCCACCCACGTTTTCGCATGGACGCCGATCCTTACCTACACACGGCGTCACCTGTCGCTTCTTGAGTGGTTCGAACAGAACCTCGACCCAGTAGCGTTCACTGAGAAGCGCGACATGGTCGGGATTGCGCTGTTGTCTGAAGACTTGCGGATTACCGTGACGAGATCGGGTATGAGACTTGAGTCTGGGCTAGCGGGGGCAGCGATTTCACACCTCCTACCGGCCGTGTCTGGTGTCTTCGAAGTGCTTGAACCGAAGGACGTCGTCCTCTCGCGATCGTTCTCGATGGGGACCGTTGACCTCTGTGATGTCGACTACCACGAGGCGTGCGCGCGGTTTGGAGTCAAGATGGGTACCCGTCGTCCAGTAGGTGGGGTGTTCCGTGCGACTGATGGATCTGCGCTCCTCGACCTGGATGCTGAAGAGGTAAAAGCTCAGGTAGAGTGGGGAATAGTTGAAGCTGACGAGCTGTTATTTCGCTTGCGACACCCGCGAATCGGCCGCATAGAGAAGCCTCAAGGCGGTCTGGACAACCACGCGGGTGTTGCGAACCTCGTCCACGACGATGTTCCAGGAGTTAGCATCCTGAGTGACGTAGTAATAAGCCGAAAATTCGGTGGCGACGTGGTCGACGCGGAGTCGGTCGCAGAAGTGATGGGTTTCACTGATGACCTGGCGCGGGACGTGTCAGAATCGCTTGCCGGGGAGTTTGTGAAGGAAATGGGAGTAGACCAGTGAGTTCCGTCAAAGTACATGAGGGCACGAAGTCGGAAGCAACCGATTCCGACGACTCAAGCTGGGTTGCTGTGCGTTCCCCACGGACGAATTCGCGCGGAGTGAGCGCGAGTGGCGTCGTCTCAGCCATCGCGGGTGCTCGGCTGGGTTACATGCGCGGTGCTCGACGGAGTGAAACGTACTCCGTGATGCCGGAGTACGGCAGTGGCGATGCTGCGCTTTCGGATGGTATTGATCGCGACATGGCCAACCGTTGGGACGATTGAGGTAACAGAACCCCGCGATAGGTAGACGGTGATAGTTCAGCGCGGCCAGATTTGGCTTGCGCGGGTGCCCTACAACGATGATCCGGACGAATCGAAGTTGAGACCTGTCCTAGTGATTGGGTTCTCTGCTCACACTTCTCGTGACGACGCCGTTGTGCTGGTTGCGCCAATCACATCGTTTGGAGATGGTGGGCAAGCCAAATTTGGTGATGTCGCACTACTGAACTGGCGCAAATTCGGGTTATCTCATGGGAGTTACGTTCGTGCACGCAGAATATGGGGTGCCAGCCCGGCAGCGTTCGACCAGGCGAAGGGTTCTCTCGGCGAAGTAAACGAGTCTGTGATGGCTCAAGTCTTGACTGAAGTATCGGCGCTTTTCTCCTGACAGACTTGGTGAAGAGTTCCTGGATAGCAGAGAACCCCCACCCACTCGGCTCTTAGCCAGCGGGTAGGGGTTCTCTGATCGCGGCGGTTGATTGCACGCGAAGCGAGGGGCGCAGGCTGGATCAGTGGGGGAGAAAGGCTTGCCCTAACCTGCCTTCGATTCCGGTTCCTGATGTGAATTGGAGTATCAGGCCGGTGACGTTGACGCCCGCTGTGGAATTGGTTCCGGCACTGTCGTTCTGGGGTCTCGCTTGGCCTCGGAGGGATTCGGAGCCCGTGGGGGCCTCGGAATACCCCGTGAGGAGGTCGAGAACCCCCACGACCGGGGACGAGTGCCCCGCAGAATGTCGGAGGGAGAAAGAGCCAATTGACCGCGGAGGAGTTGGCCCCCACGTACTTCGACATTTGTGACGGGGTATATCGGGCCAGGTCCCCTCGGACCGTCTAGCGGTGGGGCAAGCTCTCGAGCTCGGCATTGGTCGGTTTGCGGGCAGGTTCCAACGGTCCGGACTCTGCATCCGCCATGATCGCCCGCGCTTCGGTGACCGTGTTGAGCACTCGCATCGGCACCTTGGCCCACACTCCACCCCGTAGGCCGTGGTGTGTACCCCCGAATGCGTGCCCCGCCTGAATCAACTGAGCAGACGAGGCCGAGAAGAACGCGGCCTGTGCGTGGTCCTCGGTGTACTCGGTTGTCCTCACAACACCGAAGTGCACAACCATCAAGCGCACTAGACCACGAATCGAATCGGCCTTTGCCTGCGCCTGCGGCAGGGCGCGCCACGCCTCGATCTGCTCGGGTTCGCCGCTGGCGAGGATGGACTCGGCCGATGCCCCGCCATCCAGCCGCCGGCCCGCCTCGGCGAAGGCGCCGGCCGCTTCCTCGAATTTGGGTCGAAGGGTGTCCATCAGGGCGTCACCCCCGGTTCCGCGCAGGTCCTCGGTGAATTGCTGGACGAGGGTATGGACGGCGATTTCCCTTGGCCGCGATGAGTGGTACTCGCGGGCGCTGGCCGTACCCACGTCCGAAATGAAACCTTCGATTTCAGCGGCCGTCAGATCAGGATCGCTCAGAAGCCCTTCGAGATTCGGTGCTCTTGAAACCTCCGATCTACTGGCGATAGCCGATGCAAGCTCGGCGGTCTTGGCTAGCGACTGGGGCAGTTCGGCCCCGAGCGCCTGAACGGTGTCGCGGAGGCGTTGGACGTCATTGATGTTTGCAACCATGTTCTAGCTCCTCAGGAGAACCAGCCGTCGTCGTCAGACGAGGCGGTGTTGTTGGTGGTTGGGGTTTCGGCCGGTGCCGATGCGGCGATGTCGGCTTCGAGGTCGGCGGCGTCGAACCATCCGAGGTCGTCGGCGCTGGCGGCGCTGGCGAGGTGGGTGGTGTTGCTGGTGCCGGTGGTGAGAGGTGCGGCCGAGGCGGCTAGGTCTGCCGTGTCGAACCATCCGAGGTCGGCCTCGGGTTGCTTCCCACCTGCGGCGAGGTGGCGCTCGTGCCACACGCGGTCCTCAGTGGAGGTCGGGTTGTTCGAAGCCAGCAGCACGGGCTGCAACGCCCGCAGTCGTTCGGTGGTCTCTACCGGGTTGAGGTCGTATTGCCCATTCCAGTACCCGACTCGAGCTGCGAGGATTCGGCCTGTGGCTACGGCCGCTTTCACGGTGGCGTCTCGCGTGGCGTAGAAGCCCGGATACTGGCGCTTCAATGCGCGTTTTTTGGCGGCAGCGGCGAGGACTCGTGTCCGTTCCTTCGCTGTCATTGGGGGTTTCTTCTTGGTGGTCATGAGTTGCCTTGTCGTTGGTGTCGTTTGCGGGCCTCGATCTGCCAGGGGTCGAAGGTCCAGTTCTGGCCGATCTTGTGACCGTCGAGGCGACCTCGGCGCGCCAGGTCCCGCACGGCGTTTGGAGTGACCCCGAGAAGGTTTGCGGCCTGCTCGGTTGTCAGTCGCTCGGCGTCCTGGACCAGTCCATCATTGGGTGTTGTTGCGGCACTGGCGGTTATGGCGTTCGCGCCTGCGCGGCTGGCGTCCTCGAGCGCTACGCCTGCGGCCAGTACGTCGCGGGTGAACCCCGGTGCGCCGTGGGCGCGGAGCTGCTCGTTTCCGGTTCGGATGGCTTTCGCGACGAGGGCGGCAGCTCTGGGATCGAGCGCGACCACGCCTGTGATGAACGCGGCCGGGTTCATCGCTTGGCGGCGATTTCTTCGCGGAGTGCTCGCACTTCCTGAGTGAGTCCGAGTAGCGCCTGCGCGACTGCCATTCGGGACGCCACCTGCGCTTGCGGTCCGATGCCTGCGCAACGGGTTTCGTCGATCAGGTCGAGAACGTCGTCGTCAGAGAGGGCGGTGTCGATATTTACGTTGATCTTCACGAGTTTTCCGTTCGGTCGTTGGTTGCTGGCCGAACCGCTCTCGGGGTGGTGTTCTGGTGTCTCCCGTCCACGGGAGGACATTCGCGGGGGTTGGTGGGCATTCCGACCCCCACGAGGGATCAAACGACGAGGGAAACCGCTTCGGTCACAGGTTGGGCCTGTCGTCGGCGAAGCTCGCTCAGGCGCTGCTGCTCGCGTTGGGCGTCGTGGAGCTCGGCTTTTGCGATTCTTGCTGTCACTCGGCGGTCTTTTACGTCGGCGGCTAGAACCATTCCGAGGTTTCGACGGATAAGGGCTGTTGCGACTGCGAGGTCATCGCCTGTGGCGCGAGTGAGCTCGAGCAGGTAGCGCGTGGGCCGGATTTCCGAACAGGGGATAGGGCCGAGATGGCCTCGCAACCACAGGCGGCGAATCCGCACTGCCAACCCAAGCGCTCCTTGAGGTCGCTGCAGTGCCGACGGGGTGTCGTCGCCTTCGCTGTCGAGGTTAGGAATCGTCCAGCCACGCCACCCACGGCGGTTACCTAGTTGCGTGGATCTCCCGGTGTGCCTCGCGATGGCCTGTTTGACGTGCAATTCGTTCGACTTTGCGTAGCCGAGTCGGTCGGCCCACGCGTGGTAGTCCTCGAGTGCTTCGTCAGACGGGAGTGTGGACGAGGAATCTTTGGTGACTCTGGCTTCGAACCAGACTCGCACGGCCTCGAACAGCTCGGCGTACGTGAGGGTCCTCGCGGCTGGTGTGGGTTGCGCTGTTGGCATGGTCATTTCGCTCCTGTTGGGGTAGTTCGCGTTGCGTGGTGGTCGAAAGGGCAGGGGGCGTTTTTCGTGAGGCGGCCAGGTCGGAACGTCCGCGGCGAGCCAAAAGCGGAGGCGCTTCCCCCGAAAGGCGTCGTTGTTGTGTCTCGTTTGGCTTCCCTTGGCCTGGCGGGCGTTCCGACGGTTTCGGTGCCCGTGAGGCGTGGGAACGCCTCCGCTTTGGCTTTCGAGAGTTAGTCGTAAGTACGCGGTCAGGGGGAGTTTTCCCAATGACGACAGGTGCTCTGACCGGGGGTGTGCCGGGGTGTGCCGTAGTTCTCAGCCGGTTTTTCATGAGATGGATTCCAGAGAACGACCCGAGAACCCCGTCACACCCCGTCACGCTCGACGTTCTATCGCCCCATGCTGGCGTACCAGCGCTCCAGTTCCGTAGTCCCAGAACGCATTTACCGGGATAGTGCGCCGCGTCATTGGAACCGAACCCCGACAGTCAGGCGTTGCGGACCTTTCGGATCGGCCGCGTTGCGTGCGATGTGGGGTCGGGACAGCTGAGACTGCCCGAGTCGCTTTCGTTCTCGCCGTATGGCGTGTTTCTCGGCCAGATCGTGGTCCAGGAGCTTCTCCGTGAACGTCTGGTCTGACCAACTGGTGTGGCCTCCAGCGGAAAGCCATCGGGTGAACTCGTCGTAGAGCTCCCGCGACAGGACACACGCGTTCGGGTCGAATTCGAGGTGCTCTTCCGCGAACAATGCCAGCAGATCGACTTGCCCTCGCCACGCTTTCGTATCAGCTATGACTCTCGCCGAGGGCGCGGGGATTCGCTGATGGTCACCGCCCGCATAGCACCGCATCGCGCCCTCTACGAGCCACGATAGGCACGCTTCCCGCTGTTCCTTCCCATCCTCGATGTTTCGGCGTAGGCCATTGACGCCTACACGGTCGGTTTCGCGCTCGAGAGCGTCGTGGTCCGCGCGGTATCGCCACGGGAACACCACGAGGGCGAGTCGTCGCCAGGTGCCGTGGTCGGTCTCGTAGATCCTCGGTTTGTGGTTCGTAGAGATTACTAGGGTGTGTGTCGCGTCCCAGGTGACGTTGTCCCGTCCGATCCCGCGTGCGGTGATCTGCGAGGTGCCGAGGATGGCCTTAAGTCGCCGGACGGAGAACGTACCCTCCGGGAGTTCCTCCAAGATGGCGAACCGCAACCCGCGCAGGGTCATAAGCTCCGTCGGGTGATCAGACGGCCGCGAGATCAGGAGCTTGTCCGGGACGATCTGCGCGTACGAGCCGAGGGCGTAGCGGCATCCGAGGATGGTCGATTTTCCGTTCTGTCCACCACCCTGCAGGAGCGGCATCACGTCGTCCGAGGGTGCCTCGCCGGTGATGGCCTGCCCTAGCTTTGCTTGCAACCAGTCCGCAGTCTCGGCGTCGGGCAAAGCATGCAGTGCGGAGTCCCAATCCTTGTGGCGCTTCCCTGGGACGTAGTCGCACGCGGTGATCTTGGTGAACAATAGGTTCGGGTCGTGGGGGAGTAGCTCGCCCGTACGAAGATCGACCACCCCGTTCTTGCAGTTGAGCAAGTGGGCGTGTTCCCGCGAGTCGAAGTGCTCGGCGTCTTCCTTGACCAGTCCACGCAACAGGCTTTTGACCGCTCGAATCTTGTGGGCCGCAAGCAGTGTCGCGAGGCGTTTCCTCCGGTCGCCGTCGGCCGTTGGCGCTTCCTCCGCGAACATGTCCGTGAAGTGCCGCTGAACCTCCTTCGTCACCCGGTCGTCGTGTACTGGTTTCCAGACCTTCCCGGAGTACCGCATCCATCCGATACCGGGAGCGTGCCGGAATTGGTCACGCATCCGGCCAGCGAGGTAAGCAGAGAGCGGCGAGTCGTCCAACAACAGCCGCCCGTTTGAGTCCGCGAGGGACTGGGGGAATTCGCCGTTGACGAGTTCTAGAAGCGTGTCGGACAGTTTCACGAGGTTTCCTGTTCTTCGATGTACTGGCGAGCCGCGTCAACCTCCGTGGGAGACAACCCAATTGATATTGCTGTGTTACATAGGCGTTCGATCAGGTCCGCAGAGCCGCCATAGACGCGGTACGCCTCGCCGATGGCGTACATCAGGAACCCCCTTCGTTCGCCCTCGGCTTTGACGCCGAGCAGTCGGACGAGTCGGAGCCCAGGTGTTCCCACGGAAGCTCCTCCTGATCTCGTGACCACGCGAGGGCGCGGCTTCGGCTCCGGGCGTTGAATGTGCTCGAGCCACTCAATGGGAAGTTCGGTAATGGGGAAGTCTCGCCACACGCGGTAGATGCGGCCGGATTTGTGGACGGACCCTGGAGCCAGGACGAACCCCTTCTCGGTCTTGAGGTCTACGCCCGGAATCGCGGCCAGCAGAGGACGCTCCGAGGAGAACGTGTAGTAGTAATGGCTTCCGCGATTGGTCCGGACGACACGGGTCGGAGGCAACGAGAGGCCGTGCTCGTTCATCCAGGGCGCGAGGAGAGCAGCGGAGTCGATATCTACGACGAGCATTCCCACGGCCGGACGAATACCAATGTTCCCGTTCGCGTGAATGCGGGTCCACCGCTCGATCTGCGCCTGGTCGGTAGTCGCGTCGAGGTGTCCGTGCGACCCTGCATAGGGGGTCTTATCTCGGGGAACGAGCGGGAAGACTGCCCAGCCGTCAGCAGCGAGCGCGGGCGCATGCTGGGCGAACGGGCCAGCAGGGGGCGCTATGGAACGGGGCGTTGATTTGGCTTGTCGTGCTGCGGATTTCACTATTACTCCTCATTTGTTCTGAGGAGCGCGTGTTACGCTGGGGTGTCGTGTTCAGCGTGTACGTGCGCGCTCCGTTCGCCCCGGTTGCCTGCCAGCAATTGGGGCGGACTGCTGTTCGGGGTCACTTCTCTTTCGGGACGCGTTGGCCGATAGGTAGAGGCAGGATTCCGACCCTCCGGCGTTGCCGCGCTTCGTAGTTGCGAGCCTTCTTGCGGAGTCGCTCGCGCTCGCGCGTTTCCGGATCGGACGCTGCGATTCGTTCTGCCCGCTTGCGCCAGTTCTCGCGAGCTCTGATGCGCGCCAACTCTTTGTGTTCGGGAGTTCCGGGCTTGGGTCGCTGTACCGGGGCCTCGCTGGCCTCGTCATGTCTAGGTTCTGGGTTGCTCATAGGAAACGAAAGCATGCGGTATTCCTGACGCAGAAGTATTACTACCTCGGCCACAATCGGCCGAAGCGGAGGGGGGCAAGAGGGAGAAAAACCCTCGGCGACAACAGATTCCGGAGAAGGGTCCTCGTGGCCGCTCGTTGGTCTTCCGGACGAACGAACGCGCCCAGCGGGTACCCGAATGGAAGCGGGGTCCGCTGGGCGCGTCGGGGATTACTGGTGTCAGGGGTCACGCGGTCAGAAGACGAGCGCGCCCCAGATCAGCAGGTAGACGAGACACGCCCACCCGGTCGCTTTCAGCTCGAATCGCTCCTGGGCGGTCATTCGGCGGCCTCGGCTTCCTGGTGGCGAGCCATCTCGCGAACAGCGGTCTGTAGCTCGTCGATCAGGGAGTGAACGTCGACCACATCAGGGATGACAACACTCGGGCCTGATCGACGGCCAATCGAGACTGATCCATCCCTCGGCGTGAACTTGGCGCGAACGGGGGCGTCGATCGAGCCCTCGGAGGCGGCAAAGGGATCGCTCATTTGAGGGGCTCCGAGCTGGGCGAGTGCGCTTTGGAGCGCGTTAATCAAGGTGGCTACGTCGTCCGCGTCGAGTAATACGTCGTCGCTCTGGATCTCGAGGCCGACAAGGTTCTCGCCCCTGGTCCAGACGTTAACGAAGGGCAAGACCTCTACAGGCTCGGAAATCGGGACTGAGTCCCACTCGCTCCACGCCTCATTGGACGTAGCGATTATCTCGCGTAGTTGTGTCGGTAGTTCGTCAATATCGGAACACGTGAACTCGTATCGGCGGAGCCCATCCAGCGCTGTCACCGTGTAGGTGCCCGCTTCTGTGAGGGTGGTTTCGACCAACTCGAAGTTTCCGAACATGCCCCGGACGCGGCCGTCCTTTGATTCGCGGAGCTCCTCTACGAAGATCCCCATGTCGAGTTCGACAATGTCGAAGGTTTTTGCAGTGCCATCGGGGCTTGGTTGCGCGTTGTCGGAGGTGCTTGATTCAATAGGCATGCGTTGATTTCCCTTTCGGTCCGAGCTGCGCGCTCGGGTTGGTGGTTGGATTCGCCCCCGGTGTTGGCGCACTGGGGGCGTTTTCGTATTCAGGCCGTCGCGTCGGCGGCCGTTCCGGTGCGAATGTCGGAGTCGATGTAGTCCCGCAGGTCTTGGACCGCGTACGCGACTCGATGGCCTAGCTTTCTGAACTTCGGACCCGCGCCTCGATACCGCAGTGCGGCCAGCGCTCCTTCGCTCGTGAGCAGCACCGCGGCTGCCTCCTTCGCTGACAGCAACCGTGGAATCTCGGTGGGCGTCACGTTTGTCTCCAATCTCGTGTCGACGGGTGTTCTCATGAGGAGCAGTAACACGAGAAAATATAAACATGTCGTGTCACATCTCGTCAAGTGGCGCGACTCCGTATATGGTGATCGCATGACAACAGATTTGGCTGACGTGATTGGTGTGAATGCGAGAAGGTTGCGGCTGGACGCGGGGGTGACGCTCGAGCAGGTCGCAAGAGCGTTGAGGGATCGTGGGATGCCTTGGAGTACAGGACGTGTCGGCGACATGGAAGCCGGGCGGGTCAACCCCACGATGCCCACGGTTCTTGGCTTGGCAGACGCACTCGGGGAGGTGACAGGGGGCGCTATTCGACTGGCGGACCTGGTCGCGACTGACGACTTCGTGGAGCTGACGGGCGGCCTCGCGGTTTCGGCGGGAGCGCTCGCACGAGCACTGGAAGGTGCACCTGTCCGGTTCGAAGGCGACGACCGCGCACCCTGGGCGGGCGTCGAGACCACACAGCAACACGAGGTGCACGAGACGCTGACGGACCGGGCGCGAGCGAACGGGTGGCCAGGGGTCGCCGAGGCGAAGGCAGACCTGCGGATTACTACGGATGCCGAACTTGTTGCGGTCTTCGACGCGGCGGACGGCGCGGCCTTGGCGGACAAGCGCGCAGCTAAAGCATTCAGTCTCTCATTCGGTCGCAAAATCGAGATGGTGGAGCTGATGGCAGCAGCACTGCGGCTTTGGGGCCATTCTCTCGCCGACGAGCGGGAACGGCTGGCAGCACTCGAACCCGACGCGAACAACCAGCGCCGAGGACAGATCTCGCGAGACCTGCGCGCACAGCTCTCGGCCGCCCTGGAGTCCAAGTAATGGCGACAGTCTCGGAGTATGCGACCAAGGCCGGAACCCGCTACGAGGTCCGCTACCGAACACCGGACCACCAAACGACCCGCAAACGCGGATTCAAGACGAAGCGGGACGCCAACGCGTACGCAGCGCGAGTCGAGGTGGACAAGCAGACAGGCGCGTTCGTACAACAGAGCGCAGGCCGAGCGACTATCGGAGAGTTGGGCGTCGAGTGGCTCGGGCGGCAGGCGCACCTCAAACCCTCGTCTGCCCGCGTCGTGAAATCGGCGTGGGACAACCACGTCCAACCGAAGTGGGGACAAACTCCGGTCGGGCGAATCAAGCGGACCCACGTCCAACAATGGGTGGCAGATATGTCGGTCGATAGCGGTCCGGTGACCATAACGCGCTGTTTTGGTGTCCTCGCGTCTATCTTGGACGACGCGGTCTCGGATCGACTGCTAGTGGTCAACCCCGCTCGAGGAGTGAAACTGCCGCGACGGAAACGAGGGGAGCAGACCTACCTGACGATGGCGCAGCTGCAAGCGTTGGCCGAGCAGGCGGGGGAGCGTCGAGGTCTCGTGTTGCTCCTCGGGTTCGGCGGACTGCGGTTCGGTGAAGCGGCAGGTTTGAGGGTTCGGCACCTGGACCTGTTGCGGCGACGTGTCCGCGTTGTCGAGAACGCTGTGACGGTGGCTGGACGAGTCGAGTTGGGCTCGCCCAAGTCTCACGCCCAACGCACCATTGCGGTACCTCGTTTGGTCGCGGAGGCACTCGCGAGGCAGTGCGAGGGTAAGGGCAGGGATGACATCGTCTTCCCGAACGTGCGAGGCGGCCACATGACACTGCCCTCGGGTAAGTCGTGGTGGTCAGGTGCGGTGGAACGGTGTCAGGCAGACGATCCGAGTTTCCCGCAAATTGGTGTTCATGCGCTGCGCCACACTGCGGCCTCGTTGATGATTGCGGCCGGAGCCAACCCGAAGGCGATCCAAGCTCAGCTCGGACACGCGTCGGCGACGCTGACGATGGACCGATACGGCCACCTGTTCGCTGACCAGCTGGGCGACCTCGCGGACGCCTTGGACGCGGCGGCTGCGGAGTCTGTGTCCAAAGCGTGTCCAGAAGATTCTCCGGAAGCCGCTCTAGGATGACCAAAACCCCCTGTCGCCAGGGGGTTTTGATGTTTATCTCGTTGTGCCCTCGGTGAGACTCGAACTCACACTGGACGGGTTTTGAATCCGTTTCCTCTGCCAATTGGGATACGAGGGCTTGTTGCGATGACTACATTAGAAGATGCGATTTCAATGTCAAACACCGGTACCCTCTAATCGTTCGCGTCTCGTGTCGGGGCGGTTCGATGGAGGAGGATGGTGGCCATGAATTCGCCGCAGCCGCAAGGCAATCAGCTCGCACCCCGTCGTGTTGTCGTCGCTGAAGACGAGGCGTTGATCCGCATGGATCTGGTCGAGATGCTCCGCGAAGAGGGCTACGACGTCGTCGGTGAGGCCGGTGACGGGCAGGTTGCGGTGGAGTTGGCCGAGTCGCTCAAGCCTGATCTGGTCATCATGGACGTGAAGATGCCCAGGAGAGACGGCATCGACGCCGCTTCGGAGATTGCCGCCAAGCGGATCGCTCCTGTTGTTATTCTCACAGCGTTCAGTCAGCGCGAGTTGGTCGAGCGCGCACGCGATGCCGGCGCCATGGCTTACTTGGTCAAGCCGTTCTCGATCAGTGACCTCGTTCCCGCTGTCGAATTGGCGGTCAGTCGTTTCCGCGAGGTGACGGCGCTCGAGCGTGAGGTCGCTGATCTTTCCGACCGGCTCGAAGCACGCAAGCTGATCGAGCGAGCCAAGAGTGTTCTGATGGTTCGCCAAGCGCTCACCGAACCTGAGGCGTTCAAGTGGATTCAGCGCGCCGCGATGGATCGGCGCTCCACGATGAAGGCGGTCGCACAGGTCGTACTGGAAACTCTGGGCGGTGAACCGGACGCTTGAGCAAAGTGTCCGGGTTATCCGGCTGCACTGAGTGGCTGCGTCGACCGTCGAAACGTCGCGCAGCGCTACAGCCGTGTAAACACTGTGCGCCTTCAGATAACAGTCAGGTCACAGGGCTTTCTTGAAGGATCGCGAAACGGTTCCAAGGTCTAGCGTCTGATCCCACAGCGAGCGCCAGTTCGGGTGGCGCGAGCACCGGCTGATCTTAGGAGCGTGGGATGGCTAGACGAACACTTGTGCGTACTGCTGCAGTTCTCGGCGCGGCATCACTGGCACTTGCAGGCTGTAGCTCGGACAAGTCGGATGACTCGTCTTCGAGTGGCTCTACGTCCGGCGCTTCCGCCGCGACGACATCCGTCACGACTGATTGCACCCCGGAGCAGGCCAAGGCCGGCGCCACCCCGTCCACGGAAGCGCTGCGTATCGGTACGCTTCTTCCCGATACAGGCAGCTTGTCGTTCCTCGGGCCGCCGATGGTCGCGGGCACCCAGCTGGGAGTCAACGACGTCAATGCAGCCGGAGGCGTTCTCGGCCAACCGGTCCAGCTGATTCCCGGCGATTCGGGTGACACCACAACGGACACCGCCAACACCACCGTCGACCGCGAATTGGCTGCAGGCACTCAGGTCATCGTCGGCGCCGCGTCGTCCTCGGTCTCGCTCAAGGTGATCGACAAGATCGCCAGCGCAGGCGTCGTGATGTTCTCGCCTGCCAACACTTCGGACCAATTCGTCTGCTACCCCGACAAGGGCATGTACTTCCGCACCGCTCCGACGGACGTACTACAGGCTCAGGCCGTCGCACAGCTCATTTCGGACGACGGTGGTCAGCGCGTAGCGATCATGGCCCTCAACGACCCGTACGGGACGGGTCTGGCGGACAACATCGAAAAGAATCTGATCGATTCGGGCGTCCCCTCCGATCAGATCGAGAAGATCATCTACGACCCGAACGCGCAGTCGTTCAACTCCGAAGTCGATCAAGTCAAGAACTTCAATCCGGATGCAGTGGCATTGGTGGGCTTCGAGGAGTCGGCGAAGATCATCACGCGCATGCACGAAGTGGGCATCGGCCCGTCGGACGGAATGGCGATGTACGGCGTCGACGGCAACATGGGTAACGCGCTCGGCGAATCCGTGGCGAAGCCGTTGCTCGACACCATGCAGGGAACCACGCCCCTGACGGACGTCGGAGCTGCCTTCCAGGATCGTCTGAAGGCTGTGAACCCCTCTCTGATCGACTTCAACTACGCCGGAGAGTCGTACGACGCGGTGGTGATCTCAGCGCTCGCTGCCGAGCAGGCGAAGTCGACGGCCGGTACCGACATCGCAGCCAACATCAACAGCGTCACCGAAGGCGGCACCAAGTGCACGTCCTACGTCGAGTGCCTGCCGTTGGTGAAGGCGGGAACCGACATCGACTACGACGGCATCACCGGTGAGTTGGACTTCAACGATTCGGGAGAACCGTCCATCGGTTCGTACGGAAAGCTCAAGTTCGGCCCTGAGAACACGCTGACCACAGAAGGATTCGTGGTCGTGGGCAAGTAAGCAGCCAACGAGAATGGGCCAGGGTCGAGAGACCCTGGCCCATTCTCGTGTCTGTCCTACTTCTCTTTGCTTCCGGCGAGCGTTCCCAAGTACAACTCGATCACCTTGGGGTCGTTCATCAGATTGGCGCCGGTGTCGGTGTACGCGTTCTTACCCTGATCGAGTACGTAGCCGCGGTCGCAGATCTGAAGGCAGCGGCGCGCGTTCTGCTCGACCATGATGACCGAGACACCCGCAGCATTGATCTTCTTGCAGCGGATGAACACCTCGTCCTGGAACATGGGGGACAGGCCCGCGGACGGTTCGTCGAGCAGCAGCACCGACGGATCCATCATCAGGGCCCGGCCCATCGCGACCATCTGGCGTTCGCCGCCGGAGAGTGCGCCGGCCTTCACCTTTCGCCGTTCACTCAGAAGAGGGAACAGTTCACTCACGAAGGCGAATCGTTCCGCGAATGCCTTGGGACGCAGATAAATGCCCATTTCGAGGTTTTCTTCGATGGTCAGAGTCTGAAAGACGTTCTGTGTCTGAGGGACGTACCCGACTCCCTTCTGAACGAGGACGTGAGCGGGCGCAGACGTGATGTTGTCCTCGCGTAGGGTGACCGACCCTTCGCGTACCGGTATCAGTCCGAACAGTGATTTCAGGAGTGTCGATTTGCCTGCGCCGTTCGGTCCGATGATCCCGACGATTTCCCCTTCCTTCAGGAAGAAGTTGCATTCACGCAGGATGTTGACGCCGGGAATGTAGCCCGCGACGAGGCTGTCGGCGCGGAGTAGGGCACCTGCCGACAGTCGCTGATGCTCCTCGGCCGTCGCGGCGAACTCTGCAGGCGTCAGTGAACGTGCGTGGTTCTCGCTCATGGCTTCTCGTGCCTTCCGCGCGGTTCCTCGGGACTCGATTCCAGCGTCGCGGCGAGATCGGCCGGAAGGCTGTCGACGTCGGGTTCCGACAGGTCCCCGCCCGACTCGAGGGTTTCGACCTCGGCTTCAGCCAGGGCGGCGGCCAGAACGGCCGTCTCGCCCACCGGATTTCCGTTGTCGTCGAACTCGAGGGCCTGGTCATGGTGGCTGCCCAGATATGCGTCGACGACGGCTGTGTTGGACGAGAGTTCGTCCGGGGTGGATTCGGCGATGACGCTGCCCTGCGCCATGACCACCACCCAATCGCTGATATCTCGGATCACGTCCATGTCGTGTTCGACGAACACGACCGTCATTCCGTCGTCGCGCAATGATTTGATGTGTCCGAGCAGGCTTTGCGTCAGAGCAGGATTGACCCCCGCCATCGGTTCGTCGAGCATCACCACCGAGGGCGAGGTCATGAGTGCGCGAGCCATTTCGAGCAATTTGCGCTGCCCACCGGAGAGTGAACCGGCGAGGTCGTCTGCCTTGGTGTCGAGTTTGAATCGTGCGAGGAGTTCGTTGGCGCGTTCGGTGATCTCGCGTTCCTGGCCTTTCCAGATCCACGGAACGAGGGATGCAAAAATGCGTTCACCACGTTGGCCGGTGGCACCGAGACGTACGTTGTCCAGCACGGTGAGTTTGGAGAGCGCCTTGGTCAACTGGAACGTCCGTACCACTCCTTTCCTGGCTACCTGGTGGGGATACATGCGACCCAGCGATTGACCGTCCATCGACCACGTACCGGTGTCCGGCCGGTCGAAACCGGTGAGGAGGTTGAAGAGCGTCGTTTTTCCGGCACCGTTTGGACCGATCAGACCTGTGATGCACCCTCGTTGAATCTCGAGGTGATCGACGTCGACGGCCTTGAGACCGCCGAACGTCCGCGAGACGTTGTCAGCGACCAGTACCGGGTCGGGTTTCGCCGATCCGGGAAGGTGAGGAACGTCGGCAAAGATCTGTGCTCTGGTATCGGCGTCAAGCATTGAGTTGCACCTCCCGCTTGTTACCCAGTATTCCCTGCGGTCTGAAGACCATCAGGAGAGCAATCATCAATCCGAGCAGGACATACCTGGTGGCTCCGACTTGCTGTTCCGTGAGTGAAAGCAGCGGATTTTCGCCGGAGATCGCCTGACGCAACAAGGCATCAGGGATGGCGAGGAGGAACCAGAACAACATTGCGCCGACCACCGGGCCGAATACCGTTGCCGCCCCGCCCAGAATCAGTGCGCCGAACGCGAAGAACGTCTGCGCGGTCGAGTAGAAGTCCGGGTTGATGGACTTGGTCTGCAGGGCGTTGAACACACCGGCCAGGCCACCGATCACGCCGCCGAGAACCAGCGCCTGCATCTTGTACACAAAGACGTTCTTGCCCAACGATCGCGCTGCGTCCTCGTCTTCGCGTACCGCCTTGAGGACGCGCCCCCACGGACTGTGCGTCAACAAGTAGACAAATCCGCACAAGATCAAGACCAGCGTCCACCCCACGACCATCGACCAGAGGTCGTCTCCGTAGAACTTCACGCCGAGAAATGAGTACTGCTTGGCCGAGTCGAAGGGGCTCAGTGCGGTGAACGGGTCTGCGAAACCGAAGAGGCCATTGGTGGAACCGGTCACCGAATCCGACGCGGTCGAGCGGAAGATCAGACGCAGGATCTCCGACGCGGCGATGGTCACGATGGCGAGATAGTCGGCGCGCAGACGCAGCGTCGGGATACCCAGCACGAGCGCGAGGAGCCCGGCTGCGGTAAGACCGACGAGGATGCCGAGCCACAACGGCTGGTCGTAGGTCACGGTCATGATGCCGACGCCGTAGCCGCCGAGGAGGGCAAAACCGATCTGACCGAAGTTGAGCAGTCCGGCGTAGCCGAAGTGCAGGTTCAGCCCGATTGCCAGCAGTGCGTAGAAGATTGCCGACGGCCCGATCAACTGGGCGAAGGAAACCTGGAAAGCTCCCATGATGTCCATGTTCGTCACCCGATCCTTTGTCTGGATCCGAGGATGCCCTGGGGGCGAACCACGAGGATCACGATCAAGACGAGAAGTCCGCCGATGTATTTGAGATCGGGGTTGATGATGAGCGTCGAGAGTTGGACCAGAAGTCCCACGATGACGCAGCCGAGTAGCGCCCCGTACGCGGTTCCCAGACCACCGAGGGTGATTCCGGCGAACATGAGCAGCAACAGTTTGAAGCCCATTTCCCACTGGACGCGTCCGCCGAGTTCGGAGATACCGAACAGCACACCGCCGAGGGCGGCCAATCCGCCGCCGAGCCCCCAGACGAACATGATCACGCGCTCGACGTTGATACCGGACGAAGCGGCGAGGTCACGATTGTCGGAGACGGCACGCATGGCCTTTCCGATGCGAGTCTTCTGCAGAAGCAGTGCGACGCCGACCAGGACGACCAGACTGACGATCATGACTATCGCGTTGGCGTCGGTCAGTGCGATCGGGCCCCAGTTCTTCTCGACCTGGCCCTGGTAGTCGTCGAACGGTTCGGCGCGGTCGGAGAAGAAGATCAGGATCAAGTAGCGCAATGAAATCGCGAGACCGATCGAGACCACCAATTGCGCGATCAACCCGGTCTTGCGCTTACGCAGTGGTTTCCAGACGATTCCGTTGGTCAGCAGGCCGATGCCGATGCCGACGAAGATCGCGAGGATCGTGGCGGGAATCAGCGGAACGCCGAAGGACGTGTTGATCACCCAGGCAGCTACGGCTCCTAACGTCACCATCTCGCCGTGAGCGAAGTTGGTCAGGCCAGTGGTGCCGTAGATCAGGCTCAAACCCACACCGGCGATCGCGATCACGAGGCCGAACCGCAGACCGTCGACCGTCGTGCGGATCAGCTTCTCGCCGAAGCTGACATTCGAGGCGGTACGTACCTCGCCGAACGAGAAGATCACGGTGTTCGCGCGGCCGGCCACCACCTCGCGTTCGACAGCGGCTTGCACACTGACCCCGTCGGGAAGTGTGTCGGCAACGATCTCGAAGGTGTAGGTGCCCGGTGCCACGGCCAGTTCCCAACGGCCGTTCGATGCCGATCCTCCGGTGGCGACTTCCGTACCGGAAGAATCGAGCGCACGGACGGTGACGCCCTCGAGGCGTGTGCCGCCGTTGTTGAGATTGCCGCTGACGGGGACAGCGTTGTCGGGAACCGGTGCTGTCGGTGTTGCGGATGCTGTCGGGGTCGGCGGTGTAGGGGAAGTGGTCGGTTCCTGAGCCGAAGCAGTTCCGGCCAGGCTGAGTAATGCGAAGAACGTCAGTAATGCAAAGGCCAGTAGTCGGCTGAGTGTCGCGAGGGTCTGCCGTTTCACTACGGGTGGGGCCACGTACGTCCTCCGAGCGGGTCGGGAATAGCGCGTCTGGACAAAGGTGCCGCGCAGCACAGGGATTGTTTCGTTGCTGCGATTTCCGGACTCTAACGGCTCCGTTCGCTTCAGATGGGGTTCTGAGATTTCCGGGATGTTTCGGTTCCGTATCGAAGGCCGAAGGCTGCATCAATTGTCCGATTCTTGTGTCTGTTCCTGCGTAAACAACGGCGAAGGCGTCGATGTCGGTCGCGATCCCTAGACTGATGAACCGTGAGCCCCGCAACCACAACTCGGTCCAGCACGTCCACCGCTTCAGCCGGCACCACCGGCAAGGCGGACGATCGCCCTCTTCTGATGCTTCTCGACGGGCATTCGTTGGCATTTCGCGCCTTCTATGCGCTGCCTGCAGAGAACTTCAAGACACACAGTGGGCAGGCCACCAACGCGGTGTACGGCTTCACGTCGATGTTGATCAACCTTCTTCGTGACGAGCAGCCCACCCACTTGGCCGCGGCTTTCGACGTGTCGCGTCAGACGTTTCGCGCCGACCTGTTCCCCGAATACAAGGCGCAGCGCGCGAAGGCTCCGGACGAATTCAAGGGCCAGATCGACATCACCAAGGACGTTCTCGGCGCGCTGGGCATCCCGGTCATGGCCGAGGAAGGTTTCGAGGCCGACGACGTGATCGCCACGTTGACCACGCAGGCGGAGGCACTCGGATACCGGGTTCTCGTCGTGACCGGCGACCGCGACTCGCTGCAGCTGGTGACCGACAACGTCACTGTGCTCTACCCGAAGAAGGGTGTCTCGGAGCTCACCCGATTCACGCCGACGGCCGTCGAGGAGAAGTACAGCCTCACTCCGTCGCAGTATCCGGATTTTGCTGCCCTGCGCGGCGACCCGAGTGACAACCTCCCCGGTATCCCCGGCGTCGGCGAGAAAACCGCTACCAAGTGGATCCGTGAGTACGGCGACCTGCAGGGACTGGTAGACAACGTGGACAAGGTCCGCGGCAAGGTAGGCGACTCGCTACGCGAGAACCTTGCAAACGTCCTGCTCAATCGTCAGCTCACCGAGATGGTTCGCGACGTTCCGTTGCCGTACACGCCCGAGCAGTTGGTGTTGGCCCCGTGGGACCGCGAGAAGATTCATGCGTTGTTCGACGATCTCGAGTTCAAGGTTCTCCGCGATCGACTGTTCGCGACCCTGTCGTCGTCCGAGCCCGAAGCAGAGGAAGGGTTCGAGGTCAGCGGCGACGCACTTGCCCCGGGTGCGGTTGCCGCGTGGCTCGACGCCCACGCGCGAACCGGTGAGCGTCACGGCGTCACGGTGCTCGGAACCAGAACTCCGTTTGCCGGCGACGTCACTGCACTCGCGATCGCGGCCTCCGACGGTGAATGTGCATACATCGCGGCGTCGACGGCAACACCGGAAGACGAAGCAGCTCTCGGTGATTGGCTCGCCGATGCATCGCAGCCGAAGGCGCTGCACGAAGCCAAGTGGGCGATCCATGCTCTGCGTGGGCGTGGTTGGACGCTCGGTGGACTGACCAGCGACACTGCTCTGGCCGCATATCTCGTCCGGCCGGGCCAGCGCAGCTTCAATCTCGACGACCTCTCGCTCCGCTACCTCAAGCGTGAACTGCGCGCCGAAACATCCGGCCAGGAACAGCTTTCACTGCTCGACGACACCGAACAGCTCGATGCCGAAGCAGCCGAGACCGCGATGCTCAGCGCTCAGGCCGTTCTCGACTTGGCAGCTGCACTGGACACCGAGTTGGAGTCGATCGAGTCCAAGTCGCTCCTCTCCGACATGGAACTGCCGTTGACGATCGAGCTCGCTCAGATCGAGGCCACCGGCATCGCCGTCGACAGCGCGCATCTGCACGATCTTCAGAGCCGTTTCGCCTCCCAGGTCGCCGACGCCGCAAACTCCGCGTACGAGGTGATCGACAAGCAGATCAACCTGGGTTCGCCGAAGCAGCTGCAGGTGGTCTTGTTCGAAGAACTCGACATGCCCAAGACGAAGAAGACGAAGACGGGCTACACCACCGACGCCGAGGCGTTGCAGGGTCTGTTCGACAAGACAGGACACCCGTTCCTCGAACACCTTCTCGCGCACCGTGATGCGACGCGTATGAAGGTGACCGTCGACGGTCTTCTCAAGGCCGTGGCCGAAGACGGTCGCATCCACACGACGTTCAACCAGACGGTTGCCGCGACCGGGCGTCTGTCGTCGACCGATCCGAACTTGCAGAACATCCCGGTGCGAAACGACGCGGGGCGCGAGATTCGCGACGGATTCGTAGTCGGGCAAGGTTTCGACGTTCTGCTCACTGCCGACTACAGCCAGATCGAAATGCGCATCATGGCGCACGTGTCAGGCGACGAGGGACTGATCGAGGCATTCAACACCGGTGAGGACCTGCACAGCTTTGTCGGCTCGCGCGCATTCGGAGTTCCGATCGAAGAGGTCACTCCTGAACTGCGTCGCCGGGTCAAGGCGATGTCCTACGGTCTGGCCTACGGGCTCAGTGCCTACGGATTGGCGTCGCAGCTGAAGATTTCGACCGAAGAAGCGAAGCAGCAGATGGATGCGTACTTCGCTCGTTTCGGCGGCGTGCGGGATTACCTCCACGCGGTGGTCGAGCAGGCACGTAAGGACGGCTACACCTCGACGCTCTACGGCCGTCGTCGCTACCTGCCGGACCTCAACAGCGACAACCGTCAGCGTCGTGAGGTGGCCGAACGTGCTGCCCTGAATGCGCCGATCCAGGGCACCGCAGCCGACATCATCAAGGTCGCGATGATCAATGTTCAGAAGGCTCTCGCCGACGCCGGATTGAAGTCGCGCATGCTGCTGCAGGTGCACGACGAATTGGTGCTCGAAGTGGTCGCCTCCGAGTTGGAGGAAGTCACCGCACTGGTCAAGGACAAGATGGCCACAGCCATCGAGTTGTCGGTACCCCTGGACGTTTCGGTGGGAACCGGTCGAAGCTGGGACAGCGCGGCTCACTGAGTCGGCGCCAAGGCAGCCTGGCTACGAAAAGAGCGCGCTCCGAATCGAATTCGATTCGGAGCGCGCTCTCTTTCGCTATTCAGCTGAAGCGGTCTGCTCTGCGATCTGCTTGCGGACCTCGTCCATGTCGAGTGCCTTGACCTGAGTGACGAGCTCTTCGAGCTGAGCGGCGGGAAGAGCGCCGGCCTGGTTGAACACGAGTACGCCTTCGCGGAAGGCCATGATCGTGGGGATGGAGCGGATGTTCGCGGCCGCTGCGATTCCCTGCTCGGCCTCGGTGTCGACCTTGGCGTGAACGACGTCGGCGTGCTTCTCCGAAGAGGCTTCGAACGTCGGTGCGAACTGGCGGCACGGGCCGCACCAGGAGGCCCAGAAGTCCACGAGGACGACGTCGCTGCCGTTGATCGTTTCGTCGAAGTTCTGCTGGGTGAGTGTCTGGGTGGCCACAGGGGTCCTTTCCATTGTGCGGGCTGTTGGTGTGTGCAACGCCCCGGAACCGCTGATTCTTCCCTGAGCCGATTTCAGCTTGCGTTCTCGGTCGCCCGAAACGTCCGGCGGTAGGCCTGGGGCGTGGTGCAGCGAAGCCGGATGAAGTGCTGGCGAAGCACGGCGCCGCCGCCGAAACCGACGCGTTCCGCGATGACATCGACGGAGAGGTCCGAATTCTCCAGGAGTTGCTGGGCGGCCAGTACTCGCTGATCGCTGAGCCAGCGGGCGGGAGTTGTTCCCGTTTCCGCTTGGAAACGGCGGGCAAATGTGCGAGCGGACATGTTCGCTCGGGCCGCGACCATTCCGACAGTGAGGTCGAGGGCGAGATGCTCCGTCATCCAGTCGAGGAGTGGGGCAAGGGTTGCACTCGGCGTCGAGGTGAGGGGAGTGGCGACGTACTGGGCCTGCCCACCGTCACGGTGGGGTGGCACCACCATCCTTCTCGCGATGCCGTTGGCGACACGAGAACCCTGTTCCTTTCGCACGATGTGCAGGCACAGATCGATTCCTGCCGCGGTGCCTGCGCTGGTGAACACCGGATCTTCGTCCACGTACAACACGTCCGGATCGACCTTGGCTTCCGGATACGTCTGGGCAAGCCTCTCTGCGTGCCGCCAATGCGTCGTGCATCGCCTTCCGTCCAGTAGTCCAGCCGCGCCGAGGACAAACGCTCCGGTGCACAGGCTCGCCACCTTGGCGCCCCGGGCTACGGCCTCGTTGAGTTTGACCAGCAGGGGATCGACACTCGAGTCGGGACTCGGTGAGCACATGTACGCGTCGCCGGCGTCGTAGGTTCCGCCGGCGGAAACGACGATGAGGTCGGCGTCGTCGAGAGAATCGAGGTTGTACGGAACATCGATGTTGTAACCGAACCGCGTTCGGATCGGGCCCGGAACTGCGGCGATCAGCGAGAAGTCGTACGTGGGGAGGCCGTCGTCGGATCGGTCGAAGCCGAAGACTTCACATGCCACGCCGAGTTCGAACGCCTCGGTCATCGGCATCAGTGGGACCACCACTTTCGCGAGCATCTTTCGAGTGTGACAGAAAAACGGGAAAGTGGCAGAAAATCGTCCAAGTCTGGCTTTTCTGCCACTACTGCAACGTGGGACATTCCGTCAGGCTGGACACATGGCAATCATCGTCGTCAGCCTCTTGGTCCTACTGGTCCTGAACGTACTAGCTCTTGCCGGCCGAACGCCCGACACTCGTCACGACGTCAGTCCGCACGGAGACTTCACCCTTTGAGGGCAAGTCTGGCCTTTCAATACACCGCAGCTGCGGTGGTGTGGGGAGCCAGTTTCCTCTTCATGAAGATCGGGCTCGAAGGTCTGTCCTTCACGCAGGTAGTTCTGTGGCGCTTGGTCTTCGGTGCGCTCGCGCTGGTTCTCGTGTCAGCGGTCAGCCGGATCGGCCTACCGAGGGAATTTCGTGTCTGGAAGCACCTGGCTTTTCTCGCAGCGACGCAATGCATCGTTCCGTGGCTGCTGTTCAGTTGGGCGGAGCAAAACATGTCCTCGGGACTCGCGAGCATCTACAACGCCACCACGCCACTGATGACTATGGCTGTCTCCCTTGCCTTTCTGCCGGGGGAGACGCTGACGCGATACAAGTCGCTGGGGTTGCTTCTCGGATTCGGTGGGGTGCTGATCGTGTTGGCGCCGTGGAATCTCGGCGTTGGCGGAAGTGTGAGTGCTCAGGTCGCTTGCCTGGGAGCGACTGCGTCGTACGGGATTTCGTTTGTCTACCTCAGGCGTTTCGTGCTTCCTCTCGGCGTCGACACTCGTACGGTCGCGCTTGTGCAGATCAGTATCGGTGCTTTCGTGATGGTTCTGGCCTCTCCGGTCGTCGCAAACACGCCGATGCACCTCACGCCGGCAGTTGTCCTGTCGATGATCGCTCTGGGCGCACTGGGGACCGGGCTCGCATTCATCTGGAACACCAACGTCGTTCAGGGGTGGGGGCCGACTGCGGCGTCCACCGTCACTTATCTCAGTCCAGTGGTGGGCGTCGCTCTCGGCGCAATAGTCTTGGACGAAAGCGTTGGCTGGAATCAGCCGGTTGGTGCGCTGGCGGTGATCGCGGGAATCCTGGTGACCCGACGTGCAACCCGCTCTGTCACACCGGCGGTGTCAGTAACCATTCCGTCTTCTGTTCGCCGTCCCAGCGCCTGATCCCGCCGCTGCGCCCTTGAATCACGTCGGTGCCCAGCAGGGCGATGGCTTCACCCAGACGTGCAGGTTCGACGCGTCGGGCGAGCGTCACATGAGGCGTCCACGCGCCGGGCTCGACGTGGGCGGGAAGTGCCGTCGAGCCAACTGTTGACTCGGCTATTTCTCGGTGCAGGTGAAGGAGTGCACGCGAAGGAACAACCGAGCGCGCCAAGACCATCTGCTTGCCGCCGAACACGACGTAGCCACCCAGCCGGACCTCGAAGTCCGGGGCCGAGAAGCGCCGCACCAACAGTTCGTCGATCTCCGCGGGGATCTCACGGGCGACGAACAGCGTGATGTGCGGACGGTTGGACGGGCTGTGATGAGAGGCCTGACTCGGTAATCCGGCGTCGGCGAGAAGCTGCCATTGTGCTCGCACTGCCGACTCACTCACCGGATCGAGGAGCAATTCCACCGACTGGACCATGGTGAGCAATGATTGCCTGATGACAGGTGCGAGCGCAATCGGTACTCCGGCCATGCGGCTGGGACTCATGCACGGCGACGGAATCGGCCACGAAATCGTCCCGGCGACACGGCAGATCGTGGATGCGGCGCTGTCATCGGTTCATGCTCCGCCCGTCGAGTGGGTCGAGCTTCCGCTCGGGAGTACGGCCATCGACACTCACGGCACGCCAATTCCCGACGAAACCATCGATGCGTTGGGGCAGCTGCAAGGATGGATCCTCGGACCCCATGACAGCGCGTCGTATCCCGAGAGGTTTCGCGGACAACTCACCCCCGGCGGCGTCATCCGGAAAAAGTTCGAGTTGTTCGCGAATATCCGACCGGCAGCAGCGTTCCCCGGCGTCAAGGCGATGGTCCCCGACATGGATCTGGTGATCGTCCGCGAGAACACCGAGGGGTTGTACGCGGATCGGAACATGGCAGTGGGCAGCGGCGAATTCATGCCGACGCCAGACATCGCCCTGGCCGTCGGTGTGTTCACCCGCGCTGCATGCGAACGGATCGCACGCACTGCCTTCGCGTTGGCGTCGCGTCGGCGCAATCACGTCACGATCGTCCACAAGGCCAACGTCCTGACACTGACCACCGGCCTCTTCCGCGACGCCTGCCGAACCGTCGCCGCGGAGTACCCCCACGTAGTCGTCGACGACGAGCACGTCGACGCGATGGCGGCGCACCTCGTTCGACGCGGCGGAGACTTCGACGTCGTGGTGACCGAAAACATGTTTGGCGACATTTTGTCGGATCTGGCGGGCGAGCTGTCCGGTTCACTCGGAACCGCGCCGTCGATCAACGCTTCCGAGACGCAGGTCATGGCTCAGGCTGCGCACGGTGCAGCACCCGACATCGCCGGGAAGAACCGGGCGAACCCGACGGCACTGTTCCTCTCGAGTGCGATGATGCTCGACTGGCTCGGTGATGCGCGCGGAGATCGGTTGTTGTCTGCGGCGGCACGCCGCATTTCAGACGCGGTTCGTACGACCATCGCGTCGGGTATCGCGACCGCGGACCTCGGCGGTTTGGCATCGACCAGCGAATTTTCCGAAGTCGTGTACGCACACACTCTGCGTCGCTGATTCTTGTACGACAGGCCGGAATCTTGCGAAGTCGGCGACGGTGGAACTCCTGCCGTAACCTACCGTTCGACTGAATTTCGGATGGACGTTGCAAGTGCGGCGATCGACGAGTGGAGAGCAGAGTCGTGGTCGATGAAAACGCACGGGCACCAAGGCCACGTGGCGTGGGTTATGGCTCGAGCAGTGGCGGGCGTATCCGCACCAACGTGGTGCGAGTCCTGTTGGTGGGCTTGATCGTCGCACTGTGCGGCGGATGTGTCACCAACAACGAGGGCCTCGTTCCGGAGGGGCCGCCACTTGACATCCAGAAGGTGCCCGAGATCGCCGCCCTGTTGCCCCCGAACGTCAGGGAGTCGGGCAAGCTGCAGGTCGGGGTCAACATTCCTTACGCACCAAACGAATTCAAAGATGAGAATGGCAAAATCGTCGGCTTCGACGTCGACATCATGAACGCAGTGGCGACTGTGCTCGGGGTCGAAGCTGTCTATAACCAGGCCGACTTCGACAAGATCATCCCCGCTATCCAGTCGGGAAGCTACGACCTCGGCATGTCTTCGTTCACCGACTCCAAGGAGCGGGAGAAGTCGGTCGACTTCGTCACGTACTACAGCGCAGGTATCCAGTGGGCTCAGCGGCCGGACAATCCCGTGGACCCGAACAATGCGTGTGGGTTGCGAGTGGCGGTACAGACCACAACTACCGAGGACATCGACGAAGTACCCGCCAAGAGCGAGGCATGCGTCGCTGCGGGCAAGCCGCCCATCGAGAAGATCAAGTACGACAGTCAGGACGATGCGGCCAATGCTCTCATCCTGGGTCGAGTCGACGCGTTGTCCGCTGATTCGCCAGTGACCGGCTACGCGATCAAACGGAGTAAGGGGCGGATGGAAGCTGCCGGTGAGCCCTTTGATTCCGCGCCGTACGGCTGGCCGATCGTGAAGGGTTCCGCCCTTGGTCCCGCCCTGCAGCAGGCAATGCAGTACCTGATCGACAACGGTGTCTATCAACAGATCGCGCAGACCTGGAGTGTCGAGGCCGGCGTCATCGAAGTATCCAAGATCAACGGCGCGGAAAGCTGATGAACATGACAACAACTGAGACTGGCGATCCGGCGCCGATCAAGGCGATCCCACTGCGCAGACCGGGCCGATGGGTCGCAGCAGTCGTGGTGGTGGTCCTGGTGGGGCTCTTTATCTACGGTTCGGCGACCAATGAACAGTTCGGCTGGGCGACTTACCGCCAGTACCTCTTCGACGCTCGAATTTCGAAGGCCGCCTGGGTCACCATTCAACTGACAGTTCTGTCGATGGCAGCCGCGATCGTTCTGGGCATCGTCCTCGCGGTAATGCGGCTGTCGCCGAACCCGGTGCTGAAGTCCGCTGCCTGGGTGTATTTGTGGGTCTTCCGCGGCACGCCCGTTTACGTCCAGCTCGTCTTCTGGGGTCTCTTCCCCTCCATATACAAGAGCATCGATCTCGGCGTTCCGTTCGTCCATCAGTTCGTGCATTTCGACATGCAAGATCTCCAGGCGGCGTTTCTCTTCGCAGTCATCGGACTCGCATTGAACGAGGCGGCGTACATGGCCGAAATCGTCCGTGCAGGTATCGCCTCGGTCAACGAAGGTCAGACCGAAGCGTCAGTGGCTTTGGGAATGACGTGGGGCCAGACGATGCGGCGAACGGTCCTTCCCCAGGCGATGCGGGTGATCATCCCACCGACCGGCAACGAATTGATCAGCTTGCTCAAGACGACTTCGCTGGTGACCGCAGTGCCGTTGAGTACCGAACTCTACGGACGAGCGAGAGACATATCCGGTGCAAATTTCGAGCCGATCCCACTCTTGATGGTCGCGGTTACGTGGTACCTCGCAATGACCAGTGTTCTCATGGTCGGCCAGTACTACGTCGAACGCCACTATTCGAAAGGGTCGACGAGGACGCTTACCACTCGCCAGCTTCAGGCACTCGCCGACGCACAGGGCAAAGAAACGGTAGTGGAGACACTCCCGGATATTCCAGGAGGAGAACGCAGATGACACCGATGGTCAAGGCAGACCGGGTCTGTAAGAACTTCGGCGCGCTCGAGGTTCTCAAAGGGGTCTCACTCGAAATCGATCCCGGCCAAGTTCTGTGCCTCGTCGGGCCGTCCGGGTCGGGCAAGTCGACGTTCTTGCGCTGCATCAATCACCTCGAGCAGGTCAACGCCGGCCGACTGTACGTCGACGGCGACCTGGTGGGCTACTCGGAGAAGAACGGCAAACTGTACGAACTCCACCCGCGAGCAGCGGCCAAACAACGCCGCGACATCGGGATGGTGTTTCAGCACTTCAACCTGTTCCCGCACCGCACCGCTCTCGAGAACATCATCGAAGCGCCGACGCAGGTGAAGCGCGTCAGTAAGAAGAAGGCTGTCGAACGAGCGAAGGACCTCCTCGATCAGGTCGGGTTGAGCGCCAAAGCCAACGCCTACCCGGCCCAGTTGTCGGGTGGTCAGCAGCAAAGAGTTGCCATCGCCCGCGCTCTCGCGATGGACCCGAAGCTCATGCTGTTCGACGAGCCGACGTCCGCGCTCGACCCCGAACTCGTCGGTGAAGTTCTCACTGTGATGAAGCAATTGGCCAAAGAAGGCATGACGATGGTGGTCGTCACCCACGAGATGGGTTTCGCCCGCGAGGTCGCAGATCAGTTGGTGTTCATGGACGGGGGAGTTGTGGTCGAGGCAGGCGAGCCCCGGGAACTCCTGGCCAATCCGCAGCACGATCGGACCAAGGCGTTCCTGTCGAAGCTGCTGTAGCCGTCAGGGTTTGACGGCGCTGAAAATTGCAGTGCCCGGAAAGAGTTGGCCGCGCAGGGGACTCCACTGTCCCCATTCGCGGTCCAACCACTCCGGCCATTCGGGCTCGATGATGTCGCGCACCTGAAGTCCGGCCGCGACGATCTCACGAACCCGGTCGCCGATGGTGCGGTGATGCTCGACGTAGGTGGGGACTCCGTTGTCATCGACCTCGACATACGGGGTGCGGTCGAAGTAGGGGAGGGTCGCGGTCAAGCCCTTCGGCCCGGGATCGTCGGGGAAGATCCATCGGATCGGATGGTTGACGGCAAAGACCCACGATCCGCCGGGACGCAGAACCCGGGCGACTTCGTTCATCACTCGCTGCGAATCGGCAACGAACGGGACGGCGCCGAACGCAGAACAGACGATGTCGAAACTCTCGTCGGCAAACGGCAGGAGTTCCGCACTTGCCTGAATCAACGGGACTGCCGGTCCGCCGGCATTCATCGCGTCCTGCCCGCGGGCGAGCATCCCCATCGAGATGTCGAGACCGACGGCCCGAGCACCGTGTCCGGCGAGCCATCGGGCACACGGCGCCGAGCCGCAACCCACTTCCAATATGTCTTTGTCGACTATGTCGCCGAGTAAGTGGTGATCGCCCTCGTGCAGCCCTTCGGGGCACCAGACGAATTCACCTTCCGCGCTGTTCACGCCCAGAAACTCGCCGTGGGTTCGGTGGTAATCGTCGGCGTCGGCGTCCCACCACGCACGGCTGGCACGGTCGCTGGCACTGGAATCGACACGGACCCGGCCGACACCGCTGGTGCCGAGAATGGAATTGGCGGCGGCATGGCGCTCGTCAGACATGAACAACACAGTAGAACGGGCGATGCGGGCGCAGGGTACCCGGGTTTGCCCGGCAAGATAGCCGACGCGTAGTCTTACTCACGCGAGTGTCTGTCATCCGACCGATTGTCTATACGGGATCTTTACCAAGGTCTCGGAATCAGTTGGACCGAGGGAGCTCGCGGTGCGCTTCCGTGGTGTGGAATGTGATCCGGTATTCGGTTGTTCGTTATTGATGCAGCTGGGTACTTCGATCTAGTACTTCAAAAGTACTTCCAACATTTGTACGCCACAGTTGCGCATCTCGTCCGACAAAATCCATCAACCGACCACAACTCGTCCGGAGCAATTCAACATATGCCCTCCACAACCGTCACCTCGCCGCAGGTTGCCATTAACGACATTGGCTCCGCCGAGGACTTCCTCGCCGCCATCGATGCCACGATCAAGTACTTCAACGATGGTGACATCGTCGAAGGAACCATCGTCAAGGTCGACCGCGACGAGGTTCTGCTCGACATCGGTTACAAGACCGAAGGTGTCATCCCTTCTCGTGAGCTCTCCATCAAGCACGACGTCGACCCCAACGAGGTCGTCTCCGTGGGAGATGCGGTCGAGGCTCTCGTCCTCACCAAGGAGGACAAAGAAGGTCGACTGATCCTGTCGAAGAAGCGCGCTCAGTACGAGCGTGCCTGGGGCACCATCGAGGAGCTCAAGGAGAAGGACGAGGCCGTCAAGGGCACCGTCATCGAGGTCGTCAAGGGCGGCCTCATCCTTGACATCGGTCTTCGTGGCTTCCTCCCCGCTTCGCTCGTCGAAATGCGTCGCGTCCGCGACCTCCAGCCGTACGTCGGCAAGGAGATCGAGGCCAAGATCATCGAGCTCGACAAGAACCGCAACAACGTGGTCCTGTCGCGCCGCGCATGGCTCGAGCAGACTCAGTCCGAGGTTCGCAGCGAATTCCTGCACCAGCTCCAGAAGGGCCAGGTCCGCAAGGGCGTCGTGTCCTCCATCGTCAACTTCGGTGCATTCGTGGACCTGGGCGGCGTAGACGGTCTGGTTCACGTTTCCGAGCTGTCTTGGAAGCACATCGATCACCCGTCCGAGGTTGTCGAGGTCGGCACCGAGGTCACCGTCGAGGTTCTCGACGTCGACCTGGACCGCGAGCGCGTCTCCCTGTCGCTCAAGGCAACGCAGGAAGATCCGTGGCGTCAGTTCGCCCGCACGCACGCCATCGGCCAGATCGTGCCCGGCAAGGTCACGAAGCTGGTTCCGTTCGGTGCATTCGTGCGCGTCGAAGAGGGAATCGAAGGCCTCGTTCACATCTCGGAGCTCGCTGAGCGCCACGTCGAGGTTCCGGACCAGGTTGTCGGCGTCGGCGACGATGCACTCGTCAAGGTCATCGACATCGACCTCGAGCGTCGTCGTATCTCGCTGTCGCTGAAGCAGGCCAACGAGGATTACAACGCCGAGTTCGATCCGTCCAAGTACGGCATGGCCGACTCGTACGACGAGCAGGGCAACTACATCTTCCCCGAGGGCTTCGATCCCGAGACCAACGAATGGCTCGAGGGCTTCGACAAGCAGCGCGAAGAGTGGGAGAACCGCTACGCCGAGGCTGAGCGTCGCCACAAGATGCACACCACTCAGATGGAGAAGACCGCTGCAGACGAGGCCGCTGAGGCTGCCACCGCTGCTGCTGGCTACTCCTCGGAGACGGCTGCTGCAGACGACGCCGAGGCTCCGGCTGCTGCCGGCTCCGCTCCGGCAGAGTCCGCTGGCGGATCGCTTGCCAGCGATGCACAGCTCGCCGCACTTCGCGAGAAGCTGTCGGGCAACGCATAAGGATTACCGCTTGATCTGATCAAGCGAGATCTGTGAAGAACCCCGCCCCTGCACTTGCAGGGGCGGGGTTCTTTTCTCGGTCAGGTACCACTGGCACGCGAAGAACTCAGTGAGTGAATACAGAAATGACCGGCACCGTAGGGTTGCCGGCCATTTTGTACTTCGTGAAAAAACTCAGTTTGCGGGAGCAGGCACCCAGTAGGTGGCGGTTGCTTCGGCTGTGCGCTTACGCATCGATGCGAAGCTGTGTCGGCCTTGGCTCACGAGCATCGTGAACCACGTACGACGGTGCTCTGCCAGGGCGAAAGCAACTTCGGGAAACTCTATGCAGTGCACGCCGTTCGGCATTCCGAGGCGGTGCTGACCGTGATGGTCGCGATCTGCTCGCATGGCGTCCACTTTCTCGAGAAGGTGCAGGTACAGGTGCGTTCGCTAGAACATAACCGCACGGTCGCCGAAATTGTGGTATTTGAGCCTCGAACGCCCCGGCGTGTTCGATCGGTAGGCGTGTCTCAATCTCTCGGGCGCGGAGATGAGAGACTGTCGAGTGTGTTGAGAGTAGGCCTCACTGGAGGCATCGGAGCCGGTAAGTCGACAGTGTCGAAAATCCTCAGCGAACTGGGAGCCGTCATCGTCGATGCCGACCTGATCGCCCGAGAAGTGGTCGAGCCCGGTACTCCTGGCCTTGCCGCTCTGGTCGACGCATTCGGCGACGGGATTCTGTCGGAGGACGGCAGCCTCAACCGCCCCGCGCTGGCCTCGTTGGCGTTTGCCGACGACACGTCACGCGGAACTCTCAATGGCATCCTCCACCCGCTGATCGGTGCGCGGACGATGGAGCAGATCTCGTCTGCGCCGTCGGATGCAGTGCTCGTTCAAGACATTCCGCTGTTGGTCGAGGGTTCGATGGCGCCGGCGTTCAACCTCGTCGTCATCGTCTACGTCGACGAGCAGGAACGAGTTCGACGCTTGGTGGGCTCACGCGGCATGCCGGAATCCGACGCTCGTGCGCGCATCGCAGCGCAGGCACATGACGATCAGCGTCGTGCGGTTGCCGACGTGTGGCTCGACAACAGCGGAGAGCCGGGTTCACTCGACGACGTGGTCCGCGACCTGTGGGCGAATCGACTTGTACCTTTCGAGAAGAACCTCCGCGAGCGCACGGTAGTACGTGCACTGCCGGAGCTGGCTCCAGCTGACCCGTCGTGGCCGGCACAGGCCGAACGGATCATCGGCCGGTTGTCGCTGGCGTCCCGCGACCGCGCGCGCCGTATCGATCACATCGGATCGACCGCGGTGCCTGGTCTCGATGCCAAGGACGTGATCGACATTCAGATCACTGTCGAGCACCTCGGCGTTGCCGACGACCTCGCGGAAGATCTGGCCGCTGCCGGGTTCCCCCGGATCGAGCACATCGTCGCCGACGACCCGAAACCGTCGTACCTCGGTGGTGAAACCGATCCGGCGGTGTGGGCGAAGCGGATTCACGGCAGTGCCGATCCAGGGCGCCGCGCGAACATTCACATTCGGGTGGACGGTTGGCCCGGTCAGCAGTTCGCGATCCTCTTCCGCGACTGGCTTCGCGCCGATGCGTCGGCGCGTGCCGAGTATGCCGAACTCAAGGTCAAGGCAGCCGAGAGTGTCGCAGGCATCGACGACTACGCCGCTGCGATCGACGCCTACCTGGGCGTCAAGACGCCGTGGTTCGACGCCGCTTTCCACCGGGCGTGGGAGTGGGCCGAGAAATCAGGCTGGTCCCTCTAACCGCTCAGCGCCACGTGACCGGCATGCCCACCGAGGTGAGCCAGGCGTCGAGATCGTGACCGTGGGCGGCGATGCCGTCGATAGCGCGGGCGGCGTTCAGCATCGCGCGCTCTGACGTCTTCGGGTCGAGAATGCCGGCGGTGTTCGCCTCGAGCAATTCGTCGACGTCGAGCAATTCGATGCTGCGTCCGGTCTGCACGATCAGGTCGAGGTAGTGGTCCTCGGAGGTCCAGACATGCTCGCCGCGGATGAAGTCGCCGATGTCGACATAGAAATCCCAGTCGCGGACATGCTCTGGTGTGAAGTGGAAAATCGATGCTCGAATTCCGAGTTCGGGAATGATCCAGGACTCCAGGTAGTGAAACCGGGGATGGTCGGCGTGGCGCGCCATGTACAGCCCCCACGGTTCTTCGCGGTAGTGCTCGACCGGGCGAACGAAACCCTTGGGATCGACGTTGGTGCGAGCTGCGATGTCGAAGGTTTCGACCTTCGGCCGGTGAATGTGGGGACGTTCCTCGCTCATGGTCGAAGAACCTACCGCCGAACTGCATTTTCGGCTGAACGCGGACGAGCAGGCATTGTGTCGGTGGGTGCGCCTACCCTGGTTTCATGGCGTTTGCTTCCGAACATCCCGTGGTCGCGCATTCCGAGTTTCGGCCGGTTGGTGACATCGAGCGCTCAGACGCGCGCTTCGAGGTCGTCAGCCCGTACGAACCGGCAGGCGATCAGCCGGCAGCTATCGCCGAGCTTGAAAAACGGATCAATGAGGGAGAGAAGGACGTTGTCCTCCTCGGTGCGACCGGTACCGGTAAGTCCGCGACAACAGCGTGGTTGATCGAAAAGCTGCAGCGCCCGGCTTTGGTGATGGCTCCGAACAAGACCTTGGCGGCTCAGCTCGCGAACGAGCTTCGGGAAATGCTTCCCAACAACGCGGTCGAGTACTTCGTCTCGTACTACGACTACTACCAACCCGAGGCGTACATCGCCCAGACGGACACTTACATCGAGAAGGATTCGTCGGTCAATGACGACGTCGAGCGGCTTCGCCACTCGGCAACGTCCAGCCTTCTGTCACGACGGGATGTGGTCGTGGTGGCCTCGGTGTCGTGCATCTACGGCCTCGGTACACCGCAGTCGTATCTCGATCGCTCGATTCAGCTCGACGTCGGTGTCGAGGTACCGCGCGACGCGTTCCTCCGTCTGCTCGTCGACGTTCAGTACAACCGCAACGACATGGCGTTCACGCGAGGTTCGTTCCGCGTGCGCGGCGACACGGTCGAGATCATTCCTTCCTACGAAGAGCTGGCGGTCCGCATCGAATTCTTCGGTGACGAGATCGAGGCGCTGTACTACCTACATCCACTGACCGGGGACATCGTTCGCCAGGTCGACACGGTTCGCATCTTCCCGGCGACGCACTACGTCGCCGGTCCTGAACGCATGGAGCGTGCAGCCAAGGACATCGAGGCGGAACTGGAAGAGCGGCTCGCGGAACTCGAGGGCAAGGGCAAGCTTCTCGAAGCTCAGCGTCTGCGCATGCGAACGCAGTACGACCTAGAGATGATCAAGCAGGTCGGATTCTGCTCCGGCATCGAGAACTACTCGCGCCACATCGACGGCCGTGGCCCCGGAACTGCCCCCGCAACTTTGATCGACTATTTCCCCGAAGATTTCCTGCTGGTCATCGACGAGTCACATGTGACCGTTCCGCAGATCGGCGCCATGTACGAGGGCGATATGTCGCGCAAGCGCAACCTGGTCGAATTCGGATTCCGGCTACCGTCGGCAACCGATAACCGCCCTCTGACTTGGGAAGAATTCAGTAAGCGGATCGGTCAGACCGTCTACCTGTCGGCGACGCCCGGTAAGTACGAGTTGGGTCAGTCCGGCGGTGAGTTCGTCGAGCAGGTGATTCGCCCGACCGGATTGATCGATCCCGAGGTCATCGTCAAACCCACCAAGGGGCAGATCGACGATCTCGTTCACGAGATCCGTGAGCGTGCCGAACGCGACGAGCGTGTGCTGGTCACGACGTTGACCAAGAAGATGTCGGAAGACCTGACCGACTACCTTCTCGAACTCGGAATTCGCGTCCGGTATCTGCACTCGGATATCGATACGCTCCGGCGAGTCGAGCTGCTCCGGCAGCTCCGCCTGGGCGAGTA
The DNA here is from genome assembly GCF_030407755.1 of Rhodococcus sp. APC 3903. Classification (NCBI taxonomy): domain Bacteria; kingdom Bacillati; phylum Actinomycetota; class Actinomycetes; order Mycobacteriales; family Nocardiaceae; genus Rhodococcus; species Rhodococcus sp. APC 3903. Next base: position 40,722 of record NZ_JASDCV010000019.1, on the reverse strand, counting down.
CGACGTGTTGGTCGGCATCAACCTCCTGCGTGAGGGACTCGACCTCCCCGAGGTGTCGCTGGTCGCGATCCTCGATGCCGACAAGGAAGGCTTCCTCCGTAGCTCCACCAGCCTCATTCAGACGATCGGTCGAGCGGCTCGAAATGTGTCCGGTCAAGTGCACATGTATGCGGACAAGATCACCGCATCCATGGCGCAGGCCATCGAGGAAACCGAGCGGCGACGCGAGAAGCAGGTCGCCTACAACGAGAAGATGGGCGTCGACCCACAACCGCTACGCAAGAAGATCGCGGACATTCTCGATCAGGTGTACGAGGAGGCAGAGGACACAGCGGCGTCCGTGGACGTCGGTGGTTCGGGTCGCAATGCGACGCGTGGTCGGCGTGCGCAGGGCGAGGCCGGTCGTGCGGTCAGTGCGGGTGTGTACGAGGGGCGCGACACCAAATCGATGCCTCGGGCCGAATTGGCAGATCTGGTCAAGGAACTCACCGATCAGATGATGAACGCTGCACGCGACCTTCAGTTCGAGTTGGCTGGGCGATTGCGAGACGAAATCTCGGATTTGAAGAAGGAGCTCCGAGGGATGGACGCCGCGGGTCTCAAGTAGGTCGCCTCGCGTGGGTTCGTGCTCTCGACCGCTACGGTTTCAGGTATGGATGCACAGACTGCAGGCAAGACCGCGCGGACTCTCGAACTTCTCCACTCGTTGGCGTACTTCGTCCCGGAGACGGAGAAGGAGCTTGTCGGCGTCGGGTTGGAGCCCGGCCGAATGGTGTACTTCGCAGGGCGATCAGCACCGCTCGGCGCTCCACCCGCGACTGTCGTCACGGCCACCTTCTTCAACTTCAATCCCGAACTGATCGCCAGCGTCATCCCACGTGCCTGGGAATTGGCAAGGCCCACAGAGGTTGTCGCCGCGCGGTATCGGGCAATCGACGCGGCGTACGTCCGCCTGTTCGGTGCGGACGTGACAGGATCGGCAGACATGGCCGAGGCCGCCGAACTCGTGTCGATCGCGGCTCAGAACATCCCCGGAGTGGACGGCCGCCCCCTGTATGCGGGTTGGGCGTCGCTCGACTGGCCGACCGAACCGCACCTGCGTTTCTGGCACGCGCTGACACTGCTGCGTGAGTATCGCGGCGACGGCCACATTGCGGCTCTTCAGACCGCGGGATTGAACGGCCTGGACGCGTTGATCACGCACACCGCGACGGGAATCGGGTTTCAGCGCAAGTTCGCGCAGACTCGCCGCGGATGGTCGCAGGAACAGTGGGACGAGGCCGTCGAGAGTTTGAAGGACCGCGAACTGCTGGATCGTTCGTCCGGTGCACTGACCGAGGACGGGCAGGAACTGCGTGACGTCGTCGAAGACCTGACGGACGACCTCGCTTTGGCTCCGTGGGATGCGCTGGGTGAGGAGGGTGCCAAGCGGTTGCTGGAATTGGCGACGCCGTGGCGTACCGCCCTGGTCGAGCAGGAAGTTTTTCCGGCGGCGCTGTTCGGGCCCCGCTTCGGCAAACTTCGCTGAGTGGTCACCGCCGCACAAATGTGTCTGTGACGAAGAATCACATTCATTGTGGGCTTGTGGCGTGTACTGCAAATAACACTATCCGCGGCACAATCCCGCTAATGTCAGCGCAGCGGTTGTCGAGCGGGCGCAACAGCGTTGCGCTCGGTGCCGGCCGTACCGTCCGTCCCGTAACCATGGAGGAATGAATGAGTGCCTACCGGACCGTTGTCGTAGGAACCGATGGCTCCGAGTCGTCACTGAAGGCAGTCGACAGAGCTGCCGCCATTGCCAGTGGCTCGGACGCTCAGCTCGTCATCGCATGTGCGTACTACCCGGCTGATCCCAAGGACGTGAGCGCTGCCGCTGATGCGTTGGGTAACGAGGCCTACCAGGTCACCGGTTCCGCTCCGACCTACGAGATCCTTCGCACCGCTCGTGAGCGCGCACATGCCCAGGGTGCAAAGGATGTTGTCGAGCGCGCTATCGTCGGCGCTCCCGTCGAATCGCTTCTCGCTTTGCTCGACGAGGTCAAGGGTGACTTGCTGGTCGTCGGAAATCGCGGATTGAACACACTGACCGGGCGTCTGCTCGGATCGGTGCCTTCCGATGCGGCGCGCAAGGCGACATCCGATGTCCTGATCGTGCACACCGTTCGCTGACCTATCGGCAGTAGTCGGCCTCGGCCGCATCGACGAACACTTCAGCCAGCTGATCGGCGCTGGGGGGCGTTGTCGATGCGGCCGAGTCGTTTCCGGTGGTGACCATCGGTTCGCTCGCGCCGTTCAGCGATACCGTCCGCAGATTCGCGATGATCATCTCTCGATCCGTGCCGGCCGCGAGTTGCTGGCAGACGCCGTCACCGAGCGCCTGCAACATGTCGTCGGAAAAGGCGGGCTTGACCCCCGTAGACGCGAGCGCCGCCCGCAACCGTTCGGCATCGTCTACCGGTTTTTCGGTCGGTGCGGCAGCAACGGCAGCGATGTCGTCGCTTCCTGCAGCAGCCGTTGAACTCGAATCATCCTCTGAACAACCGGCTGTCACCGCTGCAAGCATCCCGACACCGATCACCACGCGAGCGATCTTGCGGATGGGTGCGGCGGAACTTGCGGGCAGGCCAAGCACGAGGGGTCATTCCTTCAGTCGTCGACACAAATTGGGGTGACACCACGATTCGTGGTGTCACGCACGAACCTACTCCGTGAGGCTCACGAATCGAAGGCCAACTCTGCTGCCGCGACGCCGTCGAGAACCGCGGGGAGCGACTCGACGTGAATGATCCCGAGCCTCTGGGTAGCGCGGGTCAACGCGACGTAGAGGTCGTTCATTCCGCGTGGTGACTCGTCGAGAATGTCGGCAGGTTCGACGATCAACACGGTGTCGAACTCGAGTCCCTTGACGTCCTTGACCGACAGGACACTTACGGTCTCACTCGCAATGCCCGCCAGAACGGCAACGACCTCGGAACCGGCGATCACTGCGGTGATACCGGGATGCGACTCGGACTCGATGCAACGGCGCACGGTCGATTCCAATTCTTCGGCCGTGGTCTTGAGTGCCCACGGCGCGAATCCGCTGTCGCGTACCGACCGGGGCACGGATTGCTCCGGGTCGATCTCTTCGAGCACACGGTGCGCGACATCTATGATCTCCGAGGGAGTTCGGTAGTTGACGGTCAGTTCGGTGAGCTTCCAGCGCTTGGCGACGTAAGGCTCGAGAATCTTCTGCCAGGACGAGGTTCCCGCGGGATCACCGGTCTGAGCTGTATCGCCGACCAACGTCATCCAGCGATTCGGTATGCGCCGCATCAGCATTCGCCACGCCATTTCGGAGAGCTCTTGGGCTTCGTCGACGATCACGTGACCGTAGGTCCAGGTTCGGTCGCCGGCAGCGCGTTCTGCCGTGGTCTGGCGCTGGCCCTGATCGTGGCGCTGGGCGAGTTGGCTGGCGTCGATCAAGTCGTACGCCATCAAGATCTCGGGGTCCAGCTCGTCTTCGAGATCCTGTGGTGCAGAGCCGGTGAGGATGTCGAGGGCGCCCTGGGCGTCGGCGATCTGCGCGCGCCATTCACGTTGTGCGCGTTCGCGTTCGGCGGCATCGTCGACTCCGAGGATCTCGGCCAGTTCATCGAGTAGGGGAGCGTCTGCCGCACTGAAACCCGGTCCGACGCTCTGCAGAAGCTCGTCGCGTTGGGCGTCGTCGAGTTGCGGCGCTGCCTTGGCCAACCTCGCCGGAGAGGTCCACAGTTCCGCGAGGATTTGCTGCGGCGACAATTCAGGCCACAGCTTTCCGATGGCGGACATGATGTCCGCGTCCTCACGCATCTCGTCGCGAATGTCGGCGATGTCGTCCCGACTGAGGAGTGAGCCGCCGTCCACGAGGTTGCCGCCGATGAGTTCGGCCATCTGCAGTGCCAACGCCTCGATGACTGCTGCCACGAAGATCGGGCGCGCCAGGTTGTGTGGGCGACGCGACGACCGAGCACGTCCGCGAGCCTTCGTGACAGTCTTGCGATCCAGCTTCAAGTCGTACGTGTCGAATCGAAGGGTGATCGGCTTCGACGGGACTTCCTGCCGATCCCGGACGGCGTTCTTGAGTACGTCGAGGATCGCGAGGGAACCCTTGATCTCACCGGCGGCGAGGGAATCCGTACGAGTCGCACGCACTCCGGGGTACAGGTCCCCGATCGTCGAGAGCAGAACTCCGGTCTCACCGAGTGAAGGAAGGACCTGGCTGATGTAGTCGAGGAACGTCGCGTTCGGCCCGATGATGAGAACACCGGCCTTGGCCAGTTGCTGGCGGTAGGTGTAGAGCAGGAACGCGGCACGGTGAAGGGCGACCGCGGTTTTGCCGGTACCCGGACCGCCCTGGACCACCAGAACGCTTTTGTGCTCGGAGCGGATGATGGCATCCTGCTCACTCTGAATGGTCTCGACGATGTCGTTCATCTGACCCGTACGCGCTGCGTTCAGAGCGTCCAGGAGTGCGCTCTCACCGGCGACGCCGCCGGCTTCGGTCACCACGCCGGCGGCTCGGGCAGCGTCGAGGTCCAGGTATTCGTCGTTGATTCCGGTGACTGTTCGGCTCCGACTGCGGATATGGCGTCGTCGCTTGACGCCCTCAGGTGCCGCGGGCGTCGCCAGATAGAACGGGCGTGCCATCGGAGCTCGCCAGTCGAGCAGTAGCGTTTCGTAGTCGTTGTCGGTGTCCAGAATTCCGAGTCGGCCGACGTAGCGTCGCTCGTCGTCGAAGTCGATGCGTCCGAAACACATTCCGTTCTCGGCTGCGTCGTACTTGGCGAGATCCTCGGTGTACATGGCATTGAAGGATTCGCGTTCACTGCGTGCTTGCGGGGTTCCGCCGGTCTCGAGGAGGACCGTGCTCAAGCGAGTTTGGGCATACTTTCGAAGATCGTCGAGACGGGAGTACAACATCGTCACGTACTGCTGCTCGAGCTCTTGCTCGTTCAGTGACGGGTCCGCGTCGGGCAAAGGATCTCCTAGGCTTGATGAGAAATTCACGCGCTGCAAAAGCGCCAAGACAGTCTAGTTCCCCCAGATGAACTGCCGCATAGATACAGGTCAGGCCACCCGAAGGTGGCCTGACCGTGTTTTCGGTGCACTCAGTGCGTCAATTCGTCCTTCTTGGCGCGAGCCTTTTCGAGCGCCTTCTCGGCGCGCTTTCGGGCACGTTTACCCAGCACCTCGGTCTGCTCCGACGCCGTTTCGGCCCACTCGTTGCTCTTTTCGAGCGCGAGTTCGGCGAACTCGGAGCTGCGCTTGCTCGCCAGCTCTGCCAGTTCGGCGCTGCGCTCGCGTGCGGTCTCGGCCAGTTCGGAGCCGCGCTTCTGCGCGACTTCGAGGATGTCCGGGCCGCGTTCTTTGGCGACCTCTCCGAATTCAGCGGCACGCTTGCTCGCGATCTCCGCGAACCCGGAGCTGCGCTCCTTGGCAAGTTCGAGCCAATCCGTGCCGTGCGCCTTCGCGGTTTCGGCAAGTTCGGAACCGCGTTCGGACGCCACCGACAGAGCGTGTTCGACGCGATCGCTCGTGTGATCGGTCTGCGATGCGACCAACGGAAGTGCCGCGGCTATAGACGCCTGGGCCTTCTTCGCGGCGCGGCGGCCACGCCAGCCGAGCGACGGCTTGCCCTCGGTGTCGACGGACGCGATCATCAGTCCGCCGAGCAAGCTGACGTTCTTGATGAAGTTGGTCCGCTGCATCGCTCGCAGTGACGGATCGGTTTCGTTCCAGAAGTCGTGACCGGCAAGCGTGGTCGGTACCAGGCTCCCCGCGAGGACCAACGACGCGACACGCGGCGCCTTGCCGGTGGCCAGCAGGGCACCGCCGCCGATCTGGACGGCGGCGTTGATCTTGACGAGTGTTTCCGGATCAGCAGGCACCTTCTGCGTCACTGCTCCTGGCAGCGTCTCGACGGATTTGTCGATCAGCGGTGACGCTTTGGCTGCTCGCTGAGCGGGGTTGCGCAAAGCATCGATTCCCCCGGCGATGAAGATCGTGGAAAGCAGTGGACGAGCAATTCGACGTACCAGCATGTTTCAAGCCTCCCGATGTAGGTTCGTTTTCCACCCTAGCGATCTCACAAGGAATTGGTCCGGTTCGGCGATCCCGCGACGCCTGACCCGGTTGACGGATTCCTGGTCGCCGAAGCGCGCTGTACTGCGTCGATGACTTCTCCACCGATCCGGACACACCGTTCTGAAGTATCCGTTACCGCGTATCCGCATACGGCGTGTTCGAAGGTGTCACACAATGCGCACCGTTCGAGCACGATGGTGTTGTGACCACGAAGGTATCGCTGAGCCGACGCCGGCCGTGGTCTTCGATTTGGGTGCGGCGCCAGCTGCGACTCCAGGGGCGTGGGCTGCTCGCGTGGATGCGATAAACGCCGAAGCGTTGCGCTGTTTTGTCACCATTTGGAACGACGATCCCAACTTTGTCGTTCTGGATTGGCAGCATCCGGGCTACACCTTCGACGCGGAGGCGCATGCTGCCGCGAAAGAGTTGGCGGAGTGGCGTGTCCCGATCTATCCGAACGGCGACTACTACATATTCAGTCGTGACGACTTCACGGAAGGGACCTTCGGCCATCCGTGGGAACGCACGCTGTGTGTGTTCGGGGAACGGATGGTCGAAGGACTCGGCCGGACTCTGTCGACCTGGCTTCCGCGACTTCGCGTCGACGGTGAACAGGTCGATAGTCAGGAAGTCGGTTAGCGGGGTCTAGTACGGAACAGGTGAAACGTCACCAACCGCGCTCGCGCCATTCCGCCAGGTGCGGGCGCTCGGTACCCAGCGTCGTGTCCTTGCCGTGCCCGGGGTAGACGACGGTCGCGTCGTCGTACCTTCCGAACAGCTTGTTTTCCACGTCGTCGAGCAGGGAAGTGAACTTCTCGGGGTCGGCGGTCTTTCCGACGCCGCCGGGGAAGAGTGAGTCGCCGGTGAAGAGGTGAACCTGTCCATTCGGTTCGGTCAGAGCCAACGCAATGGAACCGGGCGTGTGGCCGGACAGGTGAATGACGTCGAGGCTCAGATTGCCAACTGTCACCTTGTCGCCGTCTTCGAGGAGTACGTCCGGGGTGACGGGAAGGACCTCCGCGTCGAGAGGGTGAGCCGCGGTCGGCACCTTGGTGGCAGCGTGGACGTCCTGCAGAGCCAACCAGTGATCACCGTGTTGGTGGGTGGTGACGATGGAATCGAAAACAGGTGCTTCCTGTTCGATGAGCGCAATGATCTTCTCGGCCTCGTTGGCCGCATCGATCAGGAGAGATTTCCCGGTCGCGGAACAGACGACGAGGTAAGTGTTGTTGTCCATGGGGCCGACCGACATCTTCGTGATGACGGCACCGTCGACTGTGCGCCGCTGAGGGGCAGAATCGGGGGAGACCTGACCGGTGTAGGAGTCGTCGATCACGATGGGCTGATTCGTCATGAAACGCAGGCTACCTTCGAATAGGGGCAGGTAGAGCGATGGGCTCGCCTGGTGAGAAAAACGTGTCGGTGGCTCGGCCTACGATGACGATCGCTCGAGGACTCGCGTTTGCGAGGCCACTCGAGACTTCTCCGGGGGGACGGCCCCGGACGATTGACAATGAAGGGAATTGGTGTGGCGGATCGCCTGATCGTGCGGGGTGCGCGTGAGCACAATCTGCGAGGAGTCGATCTCGACCTCCCGCGAGACAGCCTGATCGTCTTCACCGGGTTGTCCGGCTCCGGCAAGTCCAGCCTCGCGTTCGACACGATCTTTGCCGAAGGTCAGCGCCGTTACGTCGAGTCACTCTCGGCATACGCGCGTCAGTTCCTCGGTCAGATGGACAAGCCCGATGTCGATTTCATCGAGGGATTGTCGCCGGCGGTGTCCATCGACCAGAAGTCGACCAACCGCAACCCCCGTTCGACGGTGGGCACGATCACCGAGGTCTACGACTACCTCCGGCTCCTTTATGCCCGCGCAGGTTCGGCGCACTGCCCGGTCTGTGGTGAGAAGATCGCACGTCAGACCCCGCAGCAGATCGTCGACCAGGTGCTCGAGATGGAAGAGGGCATCAAGTTCCAGGTCCTCGCACCGGTAGTCCGTACCCGTAAAGGCGAGTTCGTCGACCTTTTCGATCAGCTCAATACCCAGGGCTACTCGCGCGTGCGCGTCGACGGAGTCGTCCATTCACTCGCAGATCCGCCGAAGCTCAAGAAACAGGAAAAGCACGACATCGAAGTAGTGGTCGACCGATTGCAGGTCAAGGCGAGCTCGAAGCAGCGCCTGACCGACTCGGTCGAGACCGCACTTCGATTGGCCGAAGGCATCGTGGTCCTCGACTTCGTCGACCGTGAAGAAAATGCACCTGATCGTGAGCGTCGTTTCTCCGAGAAGCTGGCCTGCCCGAATGGCCACGCACTCGCGATCGACGATCTCGAACCGCGCTCGTTCTCCTTCAACTCGCCCTACGGCGCCTGCCCGGAATGCACCGGCCTCGGTATCCGCAAGGAGGTCGACCCGGATCTGGTGGTTCCCGATCCTGACCTGAGTCTCGAAGACGGTGCAATCGCGCCGTGGTCGATGGGCCAGAGTTCCGAGTACTTCGGACGCCTGCTGTCCGGCCTCGGCGACATTCTCGGATTCGACATGAAGACGCCGTGGAACAAGTTGCCGGCGAAGGCCCGCAAAGCAATCCTCGAAGGCAGCGAAGAGCAGGTGCACGTCCGGTACAAGAATCGGTACGGCCGTACCCGTTCTTACTACGCGGAGTTCGAAGGTGTGATGCCGTTCTTGCACCGCCGGCTCGAACAGACCGAATCCGATCAGATGAAGGAACGCTACGACGGGTACATGCGCGACACCCCGTGCCCGGCGTGTGGTGGTGCTCGCCTGCGCCCCGAAATCCTGTCTGTAACTATCGCGGCGGGAGACTTCGGCAGTAAGTCCATCGCCGAGGTCTGTGAACTGTCGATCTCCGATTGCGCGGATTTCCTGAACAGCCTCACTCTCGGCTCGCGTGAAGAGGCAATCGCGGGTCAGGTCCTCAAGGAAGTTCAGGCGCGCCTCGGCTTCCTGCTCGACGTCGGCCTGGAATACCTTTCCCTCTCGCGAGCCGCGGGCACGTTGTCCGGTGGCGAAGCCCAGCGAATTCGCTTGGCAACGCAGATCGGATCCGGACTCGTCGGTGTGTTGTACGTGCTCGACGAGCCGTCCATCGGGCTGCACCAGCGCGACAACCGGCGACTGATCGAAACCCTGACGCGCCTGCGCGACCTCGGCAACACGCTGATCGTCGTCGAACACGACGAAGACACGATCCGTACATCCGACTGGGTGGTCGACATCGGACCGTACGCCGGCGAGCACGGCGGCAAGGTCGTCCACAGCGGACCGTATGAAGAACTGCTGACGTGTGAAGAGTCTTTGACCGGGGCCTACCTGTCTGGTCGCAGCTTCATCGAGGTTCCGGCCATTCGTCGGCCGGTGGATCGCAAACGCCAGGTCACGGTCGTCGGAGCTCGCGAGCACAATCTCGACGGCATCGACGTGAGTTTCCCGCTGGGTGTTCTCACCGCTGTCACCGGTGTCTCCGGTTCGGGCAAGTCGACGTTGGTCAACGACATTCTCGCGACCGTCATGGCGAACAAGCTCAACGGTGCACGCCAGGTGCCTGGCCGTCACACACGAATCAACGGTCTCGATCAGCTGGACAAGCTCGTGCAGGTCGATCAGTCTCCGATCGGCCGGACTCCGCGATCGAATGCGGCGACGTACACCGGTGTGTTCGACAAGATCCGAACCCTGTTCGCGGCCACCACGGAGGCGAAAGTCCGCGGTTACCAGCCCGGCCGATTCTCGTTCAATGTCAAGGGTGGACGCTGCGAGGCGTGCTCCGGCGACGGAACCTTGAAGATCGAGATGAACTTCCTGCCGGACGTGTACGTGCCCTGCGAGGTATGCCACGGCGCTCGGTACAACCGCGAAACGCTCGAGGTCCACTACAAGGGCAAGTCGATCGCCGAGGTACTCGACATGCCCATCGAGGAAGCAGCCGAGTTCTTCCAGCCGGTGACGTCTATTCACCGGTACCTCAAGACGCTGGTCGACGTCGGACTGGGCTATGTCCGACTGGGTCAGCCGGCTCCGACCCTGTCCGGTGGTGAGGCGCAGCGCGTCAAGCTGGCCGCCGAGTTGCAGAAGCGGTCCACCGGTCGCACGGTGTACATCCTCGACGAGCCCACCACGGGTCTGCATTTCGAGGACATCCGAAAGCTCCTGATCGTGATCAACGGTCTGGTGGACAAAGGCAACAGCGTGATCGTGATCGAGCACAACCTCGACGTGATCAAGACGTCGGACTGGGTCGTCGACATGGGGCCCGAAGGTGGATCCGGCGGCGGAACCGTTGTGGCGCAAGGTACCCCGGAGGACGTTGCCGCGGTCCCCGAGAGCTACACGGGCAAGTTCCTCAGTGAGGTTCTCACCGCACAGCACGCGCCCGTCAAGGCCAAGCCGATCACCAAGAAGCGTGCAACGAAGGCAGTTGCCGCAAAGAAGGCGGCGCCACGGAAGAAAGCTGCTTCCGTGAGCTAGTAGAAGGTGAGCAAGTAGCAGTCGGTCAGTGATGCCGGGTCGGAATCCGATCCGGCATCACTGCTTTGTCGATCAGGAAGCGGCGGCCTCGAGGATCACCTGGGCGACGTCTTCGGGGCGCGACCACATCGGCCAATGGCCGGTCGGGAGGTCGACGTACGTCACGGGGAGTTTCGCCAGTTCGGCGGCCATCGGATGACCTCCGTCGGCCATCTGGGCAATCACCGCGGACGGGAACGTGCTGCAAACGACGGTTGACGGCACCTGGTAGCGCTTTTCGTTCGTCAGGACAATCGGCTCACGCGCCGGCCCGGCCGGTTCGGGGACGGCGTTGGCGCGAAACGCCTCGAGAGCCTTCTCGTCGAGTCCTTCGAGGCTGCTGCCGTCTGCTTCAAGTTCTGCCCACGTCGGCAGCGGTATCTCGACGACGTCAGCGGCCAGATCCGGTCGCAGCGCCGCGCCGTCGGGCATGGGGCCTGAATCGACGTAGACGATCCGCGCGACTCGATCCGGGATGCGATCGGTTACCGCGTATCCCACCGGGCCGGCGCCGCTGTGTACGACCAGGACCGTACGTTCGTCTGAATCCGATACAGCGTCGATGACTGCGCGGACGTGGGCGTCGAAGGTGACCGCTGATCTATCTGCATCGACGGCGTCGAGTCCGGGCAGCGTCAGGCTGGTCACGCGGGTGGTGTCGGAGCGCTCGAGGTGGGGGAGGACTGCGTCCCAAGCCCATGAGCCGAGCCAGAATCCGGGAACAAGAACGATGTGAGTTTTCATGGACTCACTGTGCAATCAGGTTGGTGACAACAGAGTGTCACCAATTATGTCACTGTTTGGTATCGAAATCTGCGACACTGGTGAACGTGAATCGAGCTGCGAGATTGCACGCTCTCGTCGAAGAGCTTCGGCGACAGGGCGATCGAGGGGCTACGTGTTCCCGATTGTCCGAGGAATTCGGTGTCACCACCCGGACGATCAAGCGGGATATCGAGACTCTGATGATGTCGGGCGCGGCGATCGAGGCGCGCTCGGGCCCCGGGGGTGGATACCGACTCGTAGGTCGCGCCACGCTACCGCCGGTCAATTTCACTGTTCCGCAAGCAGTTTCAATCGCGTTGGCCTTGACGGCGGCCGGTGACGCCCCGTTTGCGCCGGACGGACGAGCAGCTCTGGCGAAACTGCTCGACGTGATGGACGAGGAGAGTCGTCGTAAGGTCGCCGAACTCGGTGGCCGTGTGTGGATTCGCGGCGACGGCGGGGTAGTAGCGGATTCGCGCACGAACCGGCGGGCCGTCGAGCAGGGGCTCGAACAGAGTCGCGTCGTGTCGTTGCACTACGTGGATGGGGACGGTGCGGAGACGGTGCGGGCAGTTGAGCCACACATTCTGGCGCAGGACCGTGGGCAGTGGTTTCTCATCGGCTGGTGTCGCCAGCGCGACGCGGTGCGGTGGTTTCGACTCGATCGAATGCGTCGGGCCACGCTCACGAACGATCACTTCACACCACGGGATTCGACCCTGTTCGGCCAACCGCCCGAAGACGCTCGGCCTGTAGCCCCACGAAGGTGACCTGTTCAGTCGATCATGTTGCGGGCTGCGGCAACGGAATCCGTGATCAGTTCGGTCAGGACTGCCATGTCGACGTCGCTCAGCCGTTTGACGTACAGGCAGCCCTTGCCGATCTTGTGCTTGCCGAGGCGCGCCAGTGTGTCGGTGTAGTCGTCGAAGTTCAGCGACAAGTACAACGTGAGCGCGGTGGCCCTGGGGGAGAACCCGATCAGTGGGGTGTCACCTTCGTGGCCACTCGCATACCGGTAGTGCCGTGCCCCGAAACCGATGATGCTCGAGCCCCACATGACGGCAGGCTCGCCGGTCGCGGCCGACAGCAAGGAGATCAGCTCCAGGCTGTCGGCACGCTTGCGGTCGTCGACGCGTGAAATGAATGCGTCGACGTCCTCGGGCGTCGGTTGGGTCTTGTTGGCGGTTGCCAACTCAGTAGACCGGACCGGTGAACTTCTCGCCCGGTCCCTTTCCTGGCTCGTCCGGGTGCGAGGAGGCCTCACGGAATGCGCGCTGCAGGGCTTGAAGGCCTTCACGGATGGGTCCGGCGTGGGGGCCGAGGTATTCGACCGACGCAGTCACCAGTCCGGCAAGCGCCGTGATGACTCGACGAGCTTCGTCGAGGTCCAGATAGGGACTGGAAGACGGATCGGCGTCGGAGAGGCCGAGTTTTTCGGCAGCCGAACTCATCAGCATCACTGCGGCGCGGCTGATGACCTCGACCGCGGGAACTTCGGAGAGTTCGCGGACGTCGGGGTTCGCGCCGTCGGTGTTCTGATCTGCCTCGAAGTTCTCACTCATGGTTGTAAGGATTCCATCAGGCCGTGGTGGTGTTGAATCGGGCCTCTCCCGGCAGCACTGGGAGCGGCACCGATTTCTTTCATCTGTGGCGACCTGTTACTCTTGTTGCAACGACCGCCTCCGACTTGTTCGGGGGCAGCAAGTGGAGTCCGACTCCCACCTCTGCACGGCAGGCGAAACTGCAGTTCAGTGGTTCCGGTCACCTGTTATCGGAGATCAATTCTTCGTCAGGTTCCTCGCTCAGTCGAGGAGATAGGTTTCGGCGTGAGCTGGATCTTATGTGATCGGTCGACATCGGGCCCCGCGGATGAGCAATCATCACAGCGGGGCTTTTTTGTTGGGGTGCGGGCGGTACGGGCTGCGTGCGGTCATGAAGACCGCACCGTTCAACCTAGGAGGCCCCATCAGCACTGAGACCCGCATCAACGATCGTATCCGCGTTCCCGAGGTTCGTTTGGTCGGACCTGGCGGGGAACAGGTAGGCATCGTGCGTGTTGAAGATGCACTCCGCTTGGCCCTTGAGGCCGACCTCGACCTGGTCGAGGTAGCTCCTGATGCCCGTCCACCGGTCTGCAAGATCATGGACTACGGCAAGTTCAAGTACGAGGCTGCACAGAAGGCACGTGAGTCACGTAAGAACCAGCAGCTGACGGTCATCAAGGAGCAGAAGCTCCGACCCAAGATCGACGACCACGACTACGAGACCAAGAAGCGCAACGTCGTTCGCTTCCTCGAAGCCGGTTCCAAGGTCAAGGTCACGATCATGTTCCGCGGACGTGAGCAGTCACGCCCCGAACTCGGCTACCGCCTTCTGCAGCGTCTGGGAGCAGACGTCGCAGATCTCGGATTCGTCGAAACCTCGGCAAAGCAGGACGGCCGAAACATGACGATGGTCCTGGCACCGCACAAGGGCGCCAAGACTCGCGTCAAGGCGCAGGAGAGCGCTCAGGCGCCAGTGGCTCAGGCTGCTCCGCGTCCGGCTCCGGCCGCACCGGCTTCCAGTGAAGCAGCTCCGGAAGCACCGGCGACCGGCGATGCCGCTCCCGAGGCTCCGGCCAGCTAGTCGATTTCCCAAGATCCACCACGTAACAAGAACTGAGGACTCCATGCCCAAGATGAAGAGCCACAGCGGCGCCTCGAAGCGATTCAAGGTGTCCGGCAGCGGAAAGCTCATGCGCCAGAAGGCCGGCCGTCGCCACCTTCTCGAGCACAAGTCCAGCAGGGTTACCCGTCGTCTCGACGGTGTCGCTGTTGTCAGCCCTGACGACGCTCCGCGCATCAAGCGCATGCTCGGCATCTGAGTCGCCCCCTTACTGACCACCCGGGGCCGTACTTTCAGCCCCTAGATTGACAGGATTTTTCAAGTGGCACGCGTAAAGAGGGCGGTCAACGCCCAGAAGAAGCGTCGTTCAATTCTTGCTGCATCCAGCGGCTACCGTGGACAGCGTTCGCGTCTGTACACCAAGGCCAAGGAGCAGCAGCTCCACTCGCTCACCTACGCGTACCGCGACCGTCGTGCGCGCAAGGGCGAGTTCCGCAAGCTGTGGATCACGCGTATCAACGCTGCAGCTCGCGCAAACGACATCACGTACAACCGCCTCATCCAGGGCCTGCGTCTGGCAGAGGTCGAGGTCGACCGCAAGATCCTGGCCGAGCTCGCTGTCTCCGATGCCGAGGCCTTTGCCGGCCTGGTCGCACTCGCGAAGGCCGCTCTGCCGGCTGACGTGAACGCTCCTGCCGGAGAAGCAGCCTGATTCACGCATCACAGCAACGGCCCGTGGACCCGCTCACCGAGCGGACTCCGCGGGTCGTTTCTGCTGTCAAGCTCCTGCGCACAGCAGAACGACGCAAAGCAGGACGTTTCCTCGTCGAGGGCGAGAACTCGGTCACCGAACTGTTGAACGGTGCACTCTCGAACGGCGAGGCCCGCCCGGTACACGACCTCTTCTACACCGAGGACGCAGCCGAGCGCTATCAGCACGTCATCGATCGGGCGCTGACCGCTGGAGTTCGTGTTGCTCTTGTGACCGATCGAGCAATCAAAGCTCTGAGCGACACCGTCACGCCGCCCGGTCTCGTTGCCGTCAGCGATCTACTGGATGTACCGCTGAGCGCAGCCGTCCATCAGGAGACCCGCCTGCTCGCAGTGCCGGTCGAGGTCAACGAACCAGGTAACGCGGGCACCGTCATTCGCATCGCCGACGCAGTGGGTGCCGATGCGGCAATCCTCGCCGGTGACAGCGTCGATCCGCACAACGGCAAGGTCGTTCGTTCGTCGGCGGGCAGCCTCTTTCACCTGCCAGTCGTCCGCGATCGAGACACGGTGTCGGTGATCGAGCAGATTCGCGCAGCCGGCATTCAGATTCTCGCGACTGCAGCTGACGGCGAGGTCGATCTCGACGAGGCCGACGAGTTGCTGAGCAAGCCGACGGCTTGGCTGTTCGGGAACGAAGCTCACGGTCTCGATCCGGCGATCGCCGCGCAGGCTGATCATCGGGTCAGGATTCCGATCCATGGCCGCGCCGAAAGCTTGAACCTCGCGACAGCGGCGGCAATTTGCCTGTACGCAAGCGCGCGGGTGCAAAATCGCGCCACCGATCACGGCTGAAAACGCACGCGAAGACCTCACGGAATCCCATTTGCGGAAGCCTGAGACAATACAAGAGCAGAGACAATGCTCGAGCGAGTTCGAATGCTCGCTCGCAGTACAAGAAGTAAGCAGTACAAGAAGCACGCAGTACGAGAAGTAAACCGAGAAGCGACAGGAGCGTCACAGCCGTGGCCAAAAATGAGGGCGCGACACCGCCGGAGGTCGACGCGAGTGTACTCACCGAAGAGGCGTTGACCGCTGCGGCTGAGAACGCCGAGAAGGCGCTGGCGGACGCCGCTGACCTGGACGCGCTGGCGCACGTCAAGGTGGAGCACCTGGGGGACAAGTCCCCGATCGCCCTCGCGCGCCGGGGACTCGGCAGCCTTCCGGGCAAGGAAAAGGCGGACGCCGGTAAGCGCGTCAACATCTTCCGCACTCGGATCAACAACGCGTACGACGCTCGTCGTGAGGTTCTCCTCGCCGAGCGTGACGCTGCGGTGTTGGTTGCCGAGGCAATCGACGTCACTCTGCCTTCCGATCGCCACCCCGTCGGGGCTCGTCACCCGATCAGCCTGATTTCCGAGCAGGTCGCCGACGTATTCGTCGCGATGGGTTGGGAAGTTGCCGAGGGTCCGGAGGTGGAGACCGAGCACTTCAACTTCGACGCACTCAACTTCTTGCCGGATCACCCTGCGCGCACGATGCAGGACACCTTCCACCTGGCACCCGAGAACTCTCGCCAGGTGCTGCGTACCCACACCTCGCCGGTGCAGGTCCGCACCATGCTCTCGCGTGAGGTGCCGATCTACGTGGTGTGCCCGGGCCGCACGTTCCGCACCGATGAACTCGATGCGACCCACACGCCTGTCTTCTCGCAGGTCGAAGGCCTGGCCGTCGACAAGGGCCTGACCATGGCCAACCTGCGCGGGACTCTCGACGCGTTCGCTCGTGCCCTTTTCGGCCCCGAGACGCGTACCCGTATGCGCCCCAACTACTTCCCGTTCACGGAACCGTCGGCCGAGGTCGACGTCTGGTTCGCGAACAAGAAGGGCGGCGCCGGCTGGGTCGAGTGGGGCGGCTGCGGCATGGTCAACCCGAACGTTCTGCGCGCCAGCGGTATCGATCCCGACGAGTACTCGGGTTTCGCATTCGGCATGGGCCTCGAGCGGACCCTGCAGTTCCGCAACGGTATCCCGGACATGCGCGACATCGTCGAAGGTGACGTGCGTTTCACGCTGCCCTTCGGTGTCGCAGGCTGACCGATCCGGTCCGCGGAACCTTCACTAAGACTTATCGACAAACGAGAGAGCTGAGCAGACGTGCGAGTAGCGCAATCCTGGCTGACCGAGATCCTGCAGCGGGCAACTCCGGACTGGGAGGTGACCCCGGAAGAGCTGGACGCCGGGTTCGTCCGGGTGGGACTCGAAGTCGAGGAACTCGACACACTCGAGGCGATCGACGGCCCGTTGGTCGTCGGCAAGGTCGTCTCCATCACCGAACTGACCGAGTTCAAGAAGCCGATCCGCTTCTGCCAGGTCGAGGTCGGCGAACCCGAGCCTCGCGGCATCGTCTGTGGCGCACGCAATTTCAACGAGGGTGACCTCGTCGTCGTTGCGCTGCCCGGCGCGGTGCTGCCCGGCGGATTCGAAATCGCCACTCGCAAGACGTACGGCCAGGTGTCCGACGGCATGATTTGCTCCGTCTCGGAACTCGGTATCGGCAAAGACCATTCGGGCATCTTGGTGCTCGAGCCTGGTACCGCTGAACCCGGCGCCGACGGCAACGAGTTGCTCGGTCTCGGTGACACGATCATCGAACTGAACATCACCCCGGACCGTGGCTACTGCTTCTCGGTCCGTGGTCTCACGCGAGAGCTCGCGTGCGGCTTCGATCTCGAATACGCCGATCCCGCTTCGGTTCCCGCGCACCCGGCTGAGGGTGAAGCCTGGCCGGTGCGCCTCGAACCGGAGTCCAAGGCTTCGCGTTTCGTGATGCGGAAGATCACGGGTATTGATCCGCAGGCAGTGAGCCCGTGGTGGCTGCAGCGTCGACTTCTGCTCTCGGGTGTTCGCCCGATCTCGCCGGCCGTCGACGTCACCAACTACGTGATGCTCGAACTCGGCCAGCCTCTGCACGCGTTCGATGCGACCTCGGTGCAGGGCGACCTGGTGGTCCGTCGCGCCAAGGCGGGGGAGAAGCTGACGACGCTCGACGACGTCGAACGTACGCTCGATCCTGAAGACGTTGTCATCGCCGACGATTCCGGAGTCATCTCGCTGGCTGCCGTCATGGGCGGCGCAACCACCGAGGTGGGAACGGCAACGACGGACATCCTCCTCGAAGGAGCTACCTGGGATCCGCTCGCAGTCTTCAAGACGGCGCGCCGGCACAAGCTGCCGAGTGAGGCGAGCAAGCGTTTCGAGCGCGTCGTCGATCCGGCGATTCCGCTCGCGGCCGTCGACCGCGCAGCCGCTCTGCTGGTCGAGATTGCCGGCGGACGGATCGAGCCGGTCCTGACCGACGTGGGCGATGTCGCCCCTCGCGCTGCCATTCGCATGGATATCGACCTGCCCGACCGTGTCGCCGGAGTCACGTACCCCAACGGCACCGCTGCTCGCCGCCTCACCCAGGTTGGCTGCAACGTCGAGGTCGGCGTCAGCGAAGAGGGACACGGCCAGTTGGTCGCGACGCCGCCGTCGTGGCGTCCGGACCTGGTGCAGCCTGCGGACCTCGTCGAGGAAGTTCTTCGCCTCGAAGGTCTCGAGCAGATCCCGTCGGTGCTTCCCGCCGCTCCGGCCGGACGCGGATTGACTCCGTCGCAGCGGCGTAAGCGCACGGTGTCGAAGGCCGTGGCTCACGCCGGTTACGTCGAGGTACTTCCTCCGGTCTTCCTGCCCACCAACGTCTTCGACGTCTGGGGCCTCGACGCGGATGATCCGCGCCGCAACACCAGCAAGGTCCTCAACCCGCTCGAAGCCGATCGTCCGGAGTTGGCGACCACGCTGCTCCCGGGTCTGCTGGAGATCCTGGCTCGCAACGCTTCTCGCGGTCAGCGTGATCTTTCGCTGTACGGCATCGCGCAGGTTGTCCTGCCGGGCCCCGATACCAAGCCGGTGGATGCATTGCCGGTGGATCGTCGCCCGACGGACGAGCAGATCGCGAACCTGATCGCGTCGTTGCCGGCTCAGCCCGTGCACATCGCTGCAGTGTTGAGTGGTTTGCGTGAGCCGAGCGGCCCCTGGGGTCCTGGCCGTCAGGCCGAGGCTTCGGACACTTTTGCAGCAGTGCGGGTCATTGCAGCTGCAGCAGGCGTCGAGGTGGAACTGCGTGCGGCGCAGTACCTGCCGTGGCATCCCGGCCGTTGCGCCGAGGTTGTCGTTGACGGCAACGTAGTCGGTCATGCGGGCGAACTGCATCCGGCTGTCCTCGAGCGTGCGGGATTGCCTGCGCGCACTTGTGCACTGGAGATCGACCTCGACGCTTTGCCGTTGGTCGAGAACCTGCCGGCGCCGCGCATTTCGCCCTTCCCCGCAGTGCTCCAGGACGTGGCGGTTGTTGTCGATCGCGATATTCCTGCGGCGAAGGTCCAGGAAGCTCTGCGTTCCGGCGGCGGCGAACTTCTCGAAGACATTCGCCTCTTCGACGTCTTCGAGGGCGAGCAGGTCGGTGAAGGCCGCAAGTCGCTCGCGTTCGCGTTGCGATTCCGTGGTGTCGACCGGACACTGACCGAGGACGAGGCAAGCGCGGCTCGCGATGCCGCGGTCGAGGCTGCCTCCAAGGCTGTCGGTGCGCAGATGCGCGGCTGATCTACTCAACTGATCACAGAGCCCACGTCCACTCCCGGTGGTCGTGGGCTCTGTCGTGTTATCGGTTTTCCGGTGAATCGGTGCGGCTCGGCAACCACACATCCGGGGCGATAGTCGAGGTTCTGCGCCCGTTCTGATCGAGTACGTGACCGAGCAGTTTGCGCAGGTGCAGCACGATGGATCGTTCGGTGACGTAAAGCCCCGAAATCTCCTTGCGCAGACGAATTTCGAATGCATCGAGTTCTGCAGGAGAATGCAGCCACAACTGAACCACCAGGTTGTCGGCGCCCACCACCGCGAAACAGTTTCGGACTTCCGGCGCTCGGCTCAGTAATCGGCCCGCAGTATCGAGAAGTTCGGGTTCGACGCGGCACCACAGTGTGGCGAGCACGGGAAGCCCGGCCAGCGGCCGGGCAAATTCACACCGCAGCGCCACCAACCCCGAAGACGTGAGCCGGTCGATCTGGCGTTTGCATGCAGCCGGACTGACACCGA
Source organism: Rhodococcus sp. APC 3903 (assembly GCF_030407755.1). NCBI lineage: Bacteria > Bacillati > Actinomycetota > Actinomycetes > Mycobacteriales > Nocardiaceae > Rhodococcus > Rhodococcus sp. APC 3903. Next base: position 20,871 of record NZ_JASDCV010000019.1, on the reverse strand, counting down.
TCGCGTCGGCCAACTCCTTCATGGGAGTGCGCCCGTCGTAGGCGAGGATCGTGAGAACCTTGCGATCCTGTTCGGAAATGCCGGTCGACCGAGCGCGCACGGCAGTACGGCTTTCGCTGGTGGTCAGCACACCCTTCTCGGACGGTGCCAGCGCATTGAGTCTCCATCGCCCACCTTCGGTGAACCAGCGTGTGATGATCGAGGTTCGTGTCGCGAGTACGCCGTCGATCGTTGCGATCTCTTCCGAGATGAAGCGCGACATCGACGCCAAGTCCGCAGTACCGGCTGTGACGAGCAGATCGGCTCTACCTGTTGATACTTCGATGGTCACGGCGTGGGCCAAGACGGTGAGACGTGCCGCGACGGTGTCGAGAAGTTCTGGTGAGCAATCGATTTCGATGATCGCTGTGACGATGGTGCCCAGCACCTGTGGCCCCGGAGTAACCGTGACCCAGGCCAACGACGATTCGGACAGTCGATTCCAACGCCGGGCGAGAGTCGCGGCGTCGAGTTCGAGTGGGCCGGCCAACGAAAGCCACTTCGATCGCGGTGCGAGCTGCAGCGCATTGATTATCCTCAGATCGATTTCATCTATCCCGCGATCGTTGTCGGCATCGAGTGCGCTCATAACGTCATTATCCTGCACATTGCCGCAAGATTCGAACTATCTGCGACGCTCGACCCATGAGCACAGAGGGCAAGTACGCGCTGATCGGAGCGGGTCCGTCTGGATTGGCCGGCGCGCGAAACCTCGATCGAGCCGGCATAGCGTTCGACGGCTTCGAGAGCCACGACGACGTCGGTGGGCTCTGGGACATCGACAACCCGCACAGCACCGTCTACGAGTCGGCGCACCTCATTTCGTCGAAGGGCACCACCGCATTCGCGGAGTTCCCGATGGCGGATTCGGTTGCCGACTACCCGAGCCACGTCGAACTTGCCGAGTATTTCCGCGACTACGCCGATACCCACGATCTTCGCAGGCACTTTGCCTTCGGCACTACCGTCATCGACGTTTCGCCGGTCGATTCGCTGTGGCAGGTCACCACGCGTAGTCGCAGCGGTGAGACTTCAGTCGCGCGGTATCGAGGCGTGATCATCGCGAACGGAACGCTGTCGAAGCCGAACATACCGACGTTCCGGGGCGACTTCACCGGCACGTTGATGCACACGAGCGAGTACCGCAGTGCCGAGATCTTCCGCGGAAAGAGAGTGCTGGTCATCGGAGCGGGCAACAGTGGATGCGACATCGCCGTCGATGCCGTCCACCAGGCCGAGTGCGTCGATTTGAGCGTTCGGCGAGGCTACTACTTCGTCCCCAAGTATCTGTTCGGGCGACCCTCGGACACCTTGAATCAGGGAAAGCCGTTGCCGCCGTGGATCAAACAACGCGTCGACACCTTGGTACTCAAGCAGTTCACGGGAGATCCGGTGCGGTTCGGATTTCCGGCACCGGACTACAAGATCTACGAATCGCATCCGGTCGTGAACTCGTTGATCCTGCACCACATCGGGCACGGTGACGTGCACATGCGCGCTGACGTCGACCGGTTCGAGGGGAAGACGGTGCGGTTTGTCGACGGATCGTCTGCCGACTACGACCTCGTTCTCTGCGCCACGGGGTATCACCTCGACTATCCCTTCATCGCGCGCGAGGACCTGGATTGGTCGGGTGCTGCCCCGGACCTGTTCCTCAACGTCGCGAGTCGCCGCCACGACAATCTCTTTGTTCTCGGCATGGTCGAAGCATCCGGTCTCGGGTGGCAGGGCCGTTACGAGCAGGCCGAGTTGGTGGCCAAATTGATCACCGCACGCACCGAAGCCCCCGCCGCGGCGCGCGAATTCTCGGCAGCGGCGGCCGGCCCTCCTCCCGATCTGTCCGGGGGATACAAGTACCTGAAGCTGGGACGAATGGCCTACTACGTGAACAAGGACGCCTACCGATCGGCGATCAGACGGCACATCGGACTGCTCGATGCCGCTCTGACGAAGGGAAGTCAGTGATGCCGATCGATGACGTGGTGCTCAACTTCAACCCGGGATCGTTGATGATCCTCAACGTGGTGCTGGCCGCGATCATGCTGGGGATCGCCCTCGACACCTCGGTCGACGACTTCCGTCGTGCGCTCACCAAACCCAAGGCGATGGCGGTGGGTATCGCTGCCCAGTTCCTGCTGCTGCCGGCAGTGACTTTTCTGCTGACGCTGATTCTCTCGCCCGCTCCCTCGGTAGCGCTCGGCATGATCCTGGTGGCGTGCTGCCCGCCGGGCAATATCTCGAATGTCCTGACTCACCGGGCGGGCGGCGACGTCGCACTCTCGGTGTCCATGACGGCGGTGTCGAACGTCTTCGCGATCTTCCTCATGCCGCTCAATCTCGCGTTCTGGGGGAGCCGACGCCCCGAGACCGACGCTCTGTTGCAGTCCGTGAACCTGAATGCGCTCGAGATGGTCGCGCAAATCGCCCTGATCATCGGCGTGCCGTTCGTTCTCGGCATCTGGGCGGCACAAAAGTTCCCGGAGATCGCCGCGAAAGCGCAGCCTTGGGTGAAAAACGGTTCGTTGGTGGCGTTGTTGATCTTTATCGTCGCGGGTGTGTCAGGGAATGCGTCGTACTTCGTCGACTACATCGGGGTGGTACTGCTCGCGGTCTTCCTGCACGACACGGTTGCCCTCGCACTGGGATACTTCTGCGGCGCCGTCACCGGGTTGAACGAATACAGCCGTCGCGCCGTCTCTTTCGAGGTCGGCATCCGCAATGCCGGACTGGGGCTTGGCCTGGTGTTCACGTTCTTCGACGGGCTCGGTGGCATGGCCGTCGTGGCCGGCTGGTGGGGAATCTGGGACATCATCGCCGGGTTGGCTCTGGCGACGATCTGGTCCAAGCGACGCGCCCGAAAGGCGATACCGGCATGACCGTCGCACTCGTCACGGGCGGGAACGGGTTCCTGGGTACCGCTGTCATCGACGCACTGATCGCGCAGGGCATCACCGTTGTCTGTGCCGACCTCACGGTCAAGGACACGCCGGACGATCGCATCCGCCGCGTTAGGGCGGACGTCTGCGACCCCACAGAATTGGGGCGGGTGTTCGGTCAGTACCGACCGAACGTCGTGATCCACCTTGCGTCCATCGTGAATCCCGGCAAGAACACGACAGCAGAGCAGGAGTACCGCGTCGACGTCGACGGGACACGAAACGTGCTCGCGGCCTGCGTCGAACACGGGGTTGGACGGCTCGTCGTGTCTTCGTCCGGAGCGGCGTACGGCTACCACTCCGACAACCCACCGTGGATCACCGAGGACGTACCTGTCCGAGGCAACGACGAATTCACTTACAGTCGCCACAAACGCCTGGTCGAAGAGATGCTCGCCGAATATCGCGTCGAACACCCGGAGTTGGAACAAGTTGTCTTCCGGATCGGCACGATCTTGGGTGAGAGCGTCGACAATCAGATCACCGCGTTGTTCGATCGCCGCAAGCTGCTCAAGGTTGCCGGGAGCGACAGCCCCTTCGTGTTTGTCTGGCACACCGATGTCGCGGGCGCTTTTGCGGAGGCCGTGACCGGAAACCAAGTGGGCATCTTCAATGTCGCGGGCGACGGCGCGTTGACCGTCGACCAGTTGGCTTCCCGGATGGGCAAGCGCACGGTGACGCTTCCTGCATGGCTGTTGCGAGGCGTTCTACGCGTCGGACGGCGATTGGGCGTAACGGAACACGGTCCGGAGCGCGTCGGATTTCTCCAGTACCGACCCGTTCTCGACAATCGGCGGCTCAAGGAACAGTTCGGGTACGTCCCCGCATATTCGAGCGAGGACGCGTTTGCCGCTTACCTCGCCTCACGCCGACCCCTTCGGCAGACAGTCGTGGAAGGATCGGAGTTGTCCGTCGGCATTTCGAGAAGGGACTGACAGTGTCACGAAATGATGGGCCCGAACATGATGGGTCCGAGCACGATGGTTCCGTGCACCAGGTAGTCGAGGCCGCCAGTGCACTCGACGACAAGGACTTCCTCGCGGTCGTTCGCGCAGTGGTCGAGCGTCGTCCGAGCTTGTCGGTCCTTCTTTCCGTGGTGGACACCGCTGCCGCGAGCCTCGAGCCGCACCGTGTAGAGGACGACAACACGATCACCGACGCCGAAGAAGTCGAACTGCCCGACACCGTTGTGGAGGTCGACGAGATCATCGACGTCCCGGTGGTACTTGCGACCGACCCGAGAATTCCCGAACCCGACTACACCGAAGGGGGAGTCCCCACTTTCGACCGTGTTCGGGAGAAGATAGAGGGGCGCTTCGGTACTTCCATAGGTTCGGCCGAATTGGCACACGAGAGTCCTGCCGGAAAATCCGTCGACGAGCAGTGGGACGAGCGCCAGAAGGCCGCAAAAGCCAAGCTCGAGGAGATCCGGCGATCCATGGGTAAGTAATTATGCATTCCGATGCACAATGATGCATACTGTGTGACATGACTGAAGGTGGTACGACCGAGAACGCACGCAAGCCGATCAGAGTCGCCGTTGCCGGCGCCAGTGGGTACGCCGGTGGTGAGGTTCTGCGTCTGCTCCTCGGGCACCCGTCCTACGCCGACGGCAGTCTGGTGATCGGTTCGCTGACCGCCGGTGGCAACGCCGGTTCGACGCTCGGTGAGCATCATCCGCACTTGCTCCCACTCTCTTCGCGGGTACTCGAAGAGACCACTGTCGAAATCCTCTCGGGTCACGACGTCGTCTTCCTCGGTCTCCCACACGGAAATTCGGCTCAGTACGCCAAGTTGCTGCCCGAGTCGACGGTCATCATCGACTGCGGCGCGGACTTCCGGCTGCAGGATCCCGCAGCTTGGGAGAAGTACTACAAGAGCACTCATGCCGGTACCTGGCCATACGGTCTTCCTGAATTGCCCGGTGCCCGTGAGAAATTGGTAGGCGCAACCCGCATTGCCGTTCCGGGCTGCTACCCGACGGCAGCGAGCCTCGCGCTGGCCCCCGCCGTTGCCGCGGGGATCGTGGACTCACACGTGAACGTGGTTGCGGTCAGTGGCACTTCGGGCGCCGGCCGGGCGCCGAAGGCCGATCTGCTGGGTTCCGAGGTCATGGGCTCCGTCCGCGCATACGGTGTCGGAGGTGTCCATCGCCACACCCCTGAGATCATTCAGAATCTCTCGGCCGCGGGCGGCAAGGACATCAGTGTTTCTTTCACTCCAGTCCTCGCGCCCATGCCGCGCGGCATCCTCGCGACCTGCACGGCAGCCACCACGGCCACCGAAGAGCAAGCGCGCGAAATCTACGAAAAGGCATACAACGACGAGCCGTTCATCCACGTGCTGCCTGCCGGAGTCTTCCCGCAGACCGGTGCCGTGATCGGATCCAATGCCGTGCAGATCGGGGTCACCGTTGACGCCGACGCCGGTCAGCTCGTTGTCATCTCGGCAATCGACAATCTCACCAAGGGCACCGCCGGTGGCGCGGTGCAATCGATGAATCTCGCCCTTGGCCTACCCGAGACCGCAGGTCTCTCTACCGTGGGAGTAGCTCCGTGAGCACCGACAATCCGCAGCAGATCGACAACGCAACCGAGCCTGACGCGACAGTTACAGACGTGGTTCACGTCGCCGGGGGACGTCTGCTCCGCACACAGGGCGTTACCGCACCTGCCGGATTCCGCGGTGCCGGAATTGCTGCCGGTATCAAGAAGAGCGGCAAGTCGGACCTCGCATTGGTGCTCAACGAGGGACCCGATCTGGCCGCTGCCGGCGTCTTCACCCTGAACAAGGTCAAGGCTGCTCCGGTGCTGTGGTCTCAGCAGGTTTTGACGACGGGCAAGCTGCGCGCGGTCGTGCTCAACTCGGGCGGCGCAAACGCGTGTACCGGCGCGGGTGGATTCCAGGATGCGCACAAGACTGCCGAGGAAGTTGCCTCGGCACTGAGCAACTGGGGAACCGAGACGGGCGCGATCGAGGTCGCCGTCTGTTCGACCGGCCTGATCGGTGACCGCTTGCCCATGGACAAGCTGATCCCCGGTGTCACCGAGGTAGTGCACGAACTCGCCGGCGGAATCTCCGGCGGTACCGACGCGGCGTACGCGATCATGACCACCGATACCGTGCCCAAGCAGGCGTCGCTGCACCACGCGAACAAGTGGAACGTCGGCGGAATGGCCAAGGGTGCAGGCATGCTCGCGCCCGCACTGGCGACGATGCTGTGCGTCGTCACGACCGATGCTGTCGCAACGGCCGAGCAGCTCGATACCGCTCTGCGCGCCGCCACCCACCTGAGCTTCGATCGCCTCGACGTCGACGGCGCCACGTCCACCAACGACACGGTGCTCCTGTTGGCCTCCGGCGCCAGCGGTGTCACACCGACCCAGGACGAACTCAACGCCGCGGTCTTCGCAGTGTGCGACGATCTCGCGGATCAGTTGATGGCAGACGCCGAGGGCGTCACCAAGCGGGTCAAGGTGACGGTGCGCGGTGCAGCAACCGAATCCGACGCGCTGATCGGCGCCCGCACCATCGCCCGAGACAGCCTGGTCAAGACGGCACTGTTCGGATCCGATCCCAACTGGGGCCGCGTCCTCGCAGCAGTGGGTATCGCTCCCATCGAGCTCGATCCCGATCGAATCAGTGTGTCCTTCAACGGGAGTCCCGTCTGCATCGACGGCGTCGGCGCTCCGGGAGCACGTGAGGTGGACCTGAGCGGGATCGATATCGAACTCGACATCGACCTGGGAATCGGCAACGAGTCCGTGAGCATTCGCACCACGGACCTCTCGCACGCGTACGTCGAAGAGAACTCGGCGTACTCGTCATGACCGAGACATATCCCGTGATCAGCGAGCATCAGAAGGCGCATGTCCTCGCCGACGCGCTGCCGTGGCTGCAGCGATTCCGAGACAAGGTGGTCGTGGTCAAGTACGGCGGAAACGCCATGATCGACGAGACACTCAAGACCGCCTTCGCCGCGGACATGGCGTTCCTGAGGACTGTCGGCATCCACCCCGTCGTCGTGCACGGCGGCGGCCCGCAGATCAACGCGATGCTGGCACGCCTTGGCATGAAGGGTGAGTTTCGCGGTGGTTTCCGGGTCACGACGCCCGAGGTGATGGACGTCGTCCGGATGGTGCTCTTCGGTCAAGTGGGCCGTGAACTCGTCGGCCTGATCAACGCGCACGGTCCGTACGCGGTCGGTATCTCCGGTGAAGATGCGCACCTGTTCACCGCTACTCGACGCACTGTTGCGGTCGAGGGGGAGCCGACCGACATCGGCCTGGTCGGAGACGTCACCACCGTGAACCCAGACGCGGTACTCGATCTCATTGCGGCAGGACGCATTCCGGTGGTCTCGACCATCGCGCCCGATGCCGACGGCGTCGTCCACAACATCAACGCCGATACCGCTGCTGCCGCACTGGCCGAGGCGATCGGTGCCGAGAAGCTCGTTGTCCTCACCGACGTCGAAGGCCTGTACACCGATTGGCCGGACCGATCCTCGCTGGCCACCGAAATCGACACCGACGCCCTGGCCCAGTTGTTGCCGAGTCTCGATGCCGGCATGGTGCCCAAGATGGAGGCCTGCCTTCGCGCGGTGCGCGGAGGTGTGCCGTCGGCGCACGTGATCGACGGCCGGCTCGAACATTCAGTCCTACTCGAACTTTTCACCGGTGAAGGAATCGGCACGATGGTCGTGCCCGGCTCCTCGGTCGCCGGTCCCCAGCAGGGAGCTACTTCATGAGCACGATCGATCTGCAGCAGCGGTGGTCCGCTTCGCTGATGAACAATTACGGCGTACCCCGGGTTGCTCTCGTCCGCGGTGACGGCGCCGTACTCACCGACGCCGACGGCAAGCAGTACGTCGACTTCCTTGCCGGAATCGCCGTCAACATCCTCGGACACGGACATCCGGCCGTCGTCGAAGCCGTCACTACTCAGTTGTCGACACTCGGCCATGTTTCCAACCTGTACGCCAGCGAGCCGGTCGTCGAGTTGGCGGAGCAGTTGCTCGCTCATCTCGGCAACGTCACCGGGCGCGCGTTCTTCTGCAACTCCGGTACCGAGGCGAACGAGGCTGCCTTCAAGCTCGCACGCGCTACTGGCCGGAAGAAGATCATCGCGGCCGAGGGCTCTTTCCACGGTCGCACGATGGGGGCACTCGCTCTGACGGGTCAGCCGGCCAAGCGGGCGCCGTTCGAACCGATGCCCGCCGGTGTCGAGTTCGTGCCGTACGGCGATGTCGAGGCTCTGGAGCGGGCAGTCGATTCCGACACCGCTGCTGTGTTCCTCGAACCGATCATGGGTGAGGGCGGCGTCGTGGTGCCACCCGAGGGATACCTCGTCGAGGCTCGGCGGATCACCGCCGAACGCGGGGCGCTGCTCGTACTCGACGAAGTTCAGACCGGCATCGGCCGGACCGGCTGGTTCTACGCACATCAGGCAGTCGGCATCGTGCCGGACGTCATCACTCTTGCGAAGGGACTCGGCGGCGGAATGCCGATCGGCGCCTGCATCGCGACCGGAGCAACGGCAGAGTTCTTCGGACCGGGCAAGCACGGTACGACGTTCGGTGGCAATCCGGTGTGCGCTGCGGCGGCGCTTGCCGTGCTGAAAACCATTGCAGCGGAAGACCTGATCTCACGCGCCGACTGCTTGGGCAAATCGATCTCGGCGGGCATCGAAGATCTGGGCCATCCGTTGGTCGACTACGTACGGGGATCGGGACTGTTGCTGGGTGTCGTGCTGACCGAGGACGTCGCGCCGGCGGTGGAAAATGCCGCGCGCGAAGCCGGGTACCTTGTGAATGCAGCGCAACCCGGAGTGATCCGGTTGGCGCCGCCGCTCATCCTCACGGATGAGCAGGCCGAGACCTTCGTGGCAGCACTACCTGCCATCTTCGACAGTGCACTATCGGCTGACCAGCCGGGGGAGAAGTGACTACCGTGGTGAAACACTTTCTCAGGGACGACGATCTGACTCCGGCGCAGCAGGCCGAAGTTCTGGAACTCGCTGCGATTCTCAAGAAGGACCCGTTCGCTCGGCGTCCACTCGAGGGTCCTCGCGGAGTCGGCGTCATCTTCGAGAAGAACTCGACGCGTACACGTTTCTCGTTCGAGATGGGCATCGCGCAGATGGGCGGCCACGCCGTCGTCGTCGACGGGCGCAGTACCCAACTCGGTCGTGAAGAGACGTTGGCGGACACCGGACGCGTACTCTCCCGCTATGTCGACGCCGTCGTGTGGCGCACGTTCGGCCAGAAGCGCTTGGAGCAAATGGCAACGGGTGCAACGATTCCCATCGTCAATGCGTTGTCCGACGAATTTCATCCCTGTCAGGTTCTGGCCGATCTGCAAACGCTGATCGAGCAGAAGGGTGAGCTCAAGGGACTGAAGCTGACCTACCTGGGCGACGGCGCCAACAACATGGCTCACTCGCTGATGCTCGGCGGAGTCACCGCAGGCATCGACGTCACCATCGCAAGTCCCGCTGGCTTCGAACCGGCGGACTGGGTAGTAGCAGCAGCGCGCACACGCGCCGCGGAAACCGGTGCAACCATCACGCTGACGCAGGACCCGCAGGCCGGCGTCGTCGGTGCCGACGCGTTGGTCACCGATACCTGGACCTCGATGGGTCAGGAGAACGACGGGCTCGATCGGGTCGGACCTTTCCGCCCGTTCCAGATCAACAAGGAACTGCTCGCCAAAGCAGATCCGAAGGCTGTCGTCCTGCACTGCCTGCCGGCCCATCGCGGCGAAGAGGTCACCGACGAGGTTCTCGACGGACCCCAGAGCGTCGTCTGGGACGAGGCGGAGAACCGTCTGCACGCCCAGAAGGCGTTGCTCGTGTGGCTGCTGGAACAGCGAACCCAACTGGACCAGGCGTGAGCGTCGCTCCCACTCGGGCCGGTCGCCAGTCGCGCATCATCGCGCTGCTGGCGGCGCATCCCGTCCGAAGTCAGACGGAGTTGGCGGCGTTGCTCGGTGCCGAGGGCATCGAAGCGACGCAGGCAACCCTCTCGCGTGACCTCGAAGAGCTGGGAGCGGTGAAACTGCGTGCCGCTGACGGCGGCGCCGGTGTTTACGTGGTGCCGGAGGACGGGAACCCGGTACGCGGTGTGTCCGGCGGTACCGACCGCCTCTCACGGCTGTTGGGTGAGCTGTTGGTCTCCACCGATTTCAGCGGCAACATGGCGGTTCTCCGGACACCGCCGGGAGCCGCGCACTACCTCGCGAGCGCACTGGATCGGTCCTCGATGCCCGACATCGTGGGAACGATCGCCGGAGATGACACCATCTTCGTGGTGGCCCGAGAACCGCTTTCCGGAGCGGAACTCGCGGCCATGATCGAATCGCTCGCCTGACCCCTTATTCTTTGATAGAGATTTTCAACCGAAGGAGCACAAAAACCATGGCCGATCGCGTCGTACTCGCCTACTCGGGCGGGCTGGACACTTCTGTTGCCATCAGTTGGATCGGTAAGGAGACGGGCGCTGAAGTTGTCGCCGTCGCCATCGATCTGGGGCAGGGTGGCGAGGACATGGAGGTCGTGCGTCAGCGCGCGATCGACTGCGGCGCAGTCGAATCCGTTGTCGTCGACGCTCGCGACGAGTTCGCGGACGAGTACTGCCTGCCGACCATTGCGGCCAACGCCCTCTATATGGACCGCTACCCGCTGGTCTCGGCCATCAGCCGTCCGCTGATCGTCAAGCACATCGTCGAAGCTGCACGCTCGCACGGCGGCACCATCGTCTCGCACGGTTGCACCGGTAAGGGCAACGACCAGGTTCGCTTCGAGGTCGGATTCGGCGCCCTTGCACCCGACCTTCAGGTCATCGCACCGGTCCGCGACTACGCCTGGACCCGCGAGAAGGCCATCGCCTTCGCCGAAGAGAACAACATCCCGATCAACGTCTCCAAGAAGTCGCCGTTCTCGATCGACCAGAACGTCTGGGGCCGCGCCGTCGAAACCGGATTCCTCGAGGATCTGTGGAACGCACCGACGAAGGACGTCTACGACTACACCCAGGACCCGACGGTCAACTGGAACGCGCCCGACGAGCTCATCATCAGCTTCGACAAGGGTCGCCCGGTTGCCATCGACGGCCGCCCGGTGTCGGTTCTCGAAGCCATCCAGGAACTGAACAAGCGCGCAGGCGCTCAGGGCGTCGGTCGCCTCGACGTCGTCGAGGACCGTCTCGTGGGCATCAAGAGCCGTGAGATCTACGAAGCTCCCGGAGCCATGGTTCTCATCACCGCGCACCAGGAACTCGAGCACGTCACCCTCGAACGCGAACTCGGTCGCTACAAGCGTCAGATGGAGCAGCGTTGGTCCGAGCTGGTCTACGACGGCCTCTGGTTCTCGCCCCTCAAGGACGCACTGGACACGTTCGTCAACAAGACGCAGGAGCGCGTCACCGGCGACATTCGTCTCTTCCTGCACGGTGGAGCCATCACCGTCAACGGTCGTCGTAGCCCGGAGTCGCTCTACGACTTCAACCTCGCGACGTACGACGAGGGCGACAGCTTCGACCAGTCCGCATCGAAGGGCTTCGTCGAGATCCACGGTCTGTCGTCGAAGGTCGCCGCGAAGCGCGATCTGGGACTCTGAGCCATGACGGCTCACGGTGACGGAGACGCTCAGAAACACGGCACCAACGAAGGCGCGCTGTGGGGCGGACGGTTCGAGTCCGGACCGGCCGCTGCCATGGCGGCGCTGAGCAAGTCGACTCACTTCGACTGGGTCCTCGCTCCGTACGACGTGCGGGCGTCGCAGGCGCATGCTCGCGTACTGAACAAGGCAGGCCTGCTCAGCGAGGCCGACCTCGCAACAATGCTCGACGGTCTCGACCGTCTGGCGGCAGATGTCGCCAGTGGCGCCTTCGGACCGAGTGATTCGGACGAGGACGTACACGGCGCACTCGAACGCGGTCTGATCGAGCGTGTCGGGCCTGAGGTCGGCGGACGCCTGCGTGCTGGTCGTTCGCGAAACGACCAGGTGGCCACGCTGTTCCGAATGTGGCTTCGGGATGCGGTTCGCCGCATCTCCACCGGCGTTCTCGACGTGGTCGACGCATTGGCGACTCAGGCCGGGGCTCACCCGGATGCCGTGATGCCGGGCAAGACGCACCTGCAGGCTGCTCAACCGGTCTTGTTGGCACATCACCTGCTCGCCCATGCGCATCCGCTGTTGCGCGACGTGCAACGTCTTCGCGACTTCGACGTACGAGCTGCGGTGTCCCCGTACGGTTCCGGTGCACTCGCCGGTTCCTCGCTCGGTCTCGACCCCGAAGCCATTGCAGCGGAATTGAAGTTCGACAGCTCGGCCGAGAACTCGATCGACGCAACCGCTTCGCGTGATTTTGCGGCCGAGGCAGCGTTCGTGCTTGCGATGATCGGTGTCGATCTCTCCCGCATGGCGGAAGAGATCATCATCTGGAGCACACCGGAATTCGGCTACATCACGCTTGCCGACGCGTGGTCGACAGGTTCGTCGATCATGCCGCAGAAGAAGAATCCGGATGTCTCGGAACTTACGCGCGGTAAGTCTGGTCGTTTGATCGGTAACCTCACCGGCCTGCTGGCGACGCTCAAGGCTCAGCCGCTGGCGTACAACCGCGATCTGCAAGAGGACAAGGAACCGGTCTTCGACTCGGTTGCGCAGCTGGAGATGTTGCTCCCGGCCATCACCGGCCTGGTGCAGACTCTCGAGTTCCACACCGCGCGTATGGCGGAACTTGCTCCGGCAGGGTTCACGTTGGCCACCGACATCGCGGAGTGGATGGTGCGGCAGGGCGTGCCGTTCCGGGTTGCACACGAGGCTGCTGGAGCGTGTGTGCGTGTCGCCGAAGCGCGAGGCGTCGGACTCGAAGATCTCACGGACGAGGAACTGGCCGGCGTCGACAGCGCGCTGACACCCGCTGTTCGTGAGGTGCTGACAGTCGAGGGTTCCATCGCTTCGCGTAATGCGCGAGGCGGCACCGCGGGGGTGCGGGTAGCAGAACAGTTGGACGGAGTCCGAGCAGTGGCGCAGTCGCTGCGGGAATGGACCCTCTGACCTTGCGGTCACGAGTGTTTCCCCTCTCTTTTCGGCAGTAGTCCTTCGGTCGTACGCGGTCAGGGAGCAGAATTTGCTCCCTGACCGCGTACGCGTATTCGTCGTCAGTAGGCTTGTTGCGCGCGGGAAAAATGAGACTGACGTCACATGGTGAGTAACTTGGGAGTGAAATGGTGGGATTGAATTCCAAGTCTGTGCTGGGCCCGATTCGTCGGGTGGTTGCGACAGCACAAAACGGCCTCGAGGTCGTCCGGTTGGGTGGGCTGGAAACGGATGCGACCACGTCGCCGTTCGAGATCGTCGAGCGCGCTGCGATGTACCGGCTTCGCCGCTACTTCCCGGACAGCGATCCGGAAACCGTCGGTGCACCGATCGTGCTGATCCCGCCGATGATGATGTCGGCGAACGTGTACGACGTGACTCGCGACCAGGGTGCTGTGGGAATTCTGCACGAGATGGGCCTGGACCCCTGGGTAGTCGATTTTGGTTCGCCCGACTCCGAAGAGGGCGGTTGGGATCGCAATCTCGCCGATCACATCATCGCTCTCAGCGACATCATCGACCACATCCACCGTCACACCGGTAAAGATGTTCACATCTCCGGCTATTCGCAGGGCGGCATGTTCGCCTATCAAGCTGCCGCGTATCGGCGTAGTCGAAACATCGCCAGCGTCATCACCTTCGGCAGTCCGGTCGACACACTCGCCGCGTTGCCCTTCGGTATCCCGGCCGGACTGGCCACCAAGGGTGCGGATTTCCTCGCCGATCACGTCTTCAATCGCCTGGCGGTCACCGGGTGGATGGCTCGCACCGGGTTCCAGTTGCTCGATCCCGTGAAGACGTTGAAGATGCGCGTCGACTTCCTGCTTCAACTGCACGACCGTGAGGCTTTGCTGCCGAGGGAGCAGCAGCGACGCTTCCTCGCGACCGAGGGTTGGGTCGCGTGGTCCGGGCCCGCGGTTGCCGAACTGCTCAAGCAGTTCATCGTGCACAACCGAATGATGACCGGTGGATTTGTCATCAAGGATCAATTGGTCTCGCTCGCCGAGATCACCTGCCCCATCCTGGCATTCGTCGGCGAGGTCGACGACATCGGTCAACCTCAGGCGGTCCGTGGGATCAGCCAGGCGGCGCCGCGGGCCAAGGTCTACGAATCTGCCTTGCGCGCAGGTCATTTCGGTTTGGTTGTCGGTTCCACCGCGGCCAATCACACCTGGCCGACCACCGGTGAATTCGTGCAGTGGACCGAGACGGGTGGACCCCTCCCGGACCGTATCGCGAACATGGTCTACGGCGCCGACCTCGAAGACCAGACCGGTGTGTCGATCAGCAATCGGATCATCCACACCGTCGCCTCGGTCGCTGAAGTAGGTGCAGGAGTCACCAAGGGAATCAGTGACCTTGCAGCTGGTGCGTTGCGCGGGACTTTCGAATTGTCCGGTGAAGCGGCACGCGCGTTGCCACGTCTGGCGCGACTCAACCAAATTCAGCCGCACACCAAGATCTCGCTGAGTCAATTGCTCGCGGAGCAGCGTCGAAAAGCGCCGAACGGCGAGTGCTTCCTCTTCGACAATCGTGTGCACACCTATGAAGCGGTCAACGCCCGCATCGACAATGTCGTGCGTGGATTGATTTCCGTGGGAGTGCGTCCGGCAGCGCACGTCGGTGTCCTGATGGAGACCCGCCCCAGCGCGCTCGCGGCCATCGCGGCCCTGTCGCGCCTCGGTGCCGTTGCCGTCATGCTTCCGCCGGGGTCCGACATCTCGGCGGCGGTCAAGCTGGGATCGGTTGATCGGATCATCACCGATCCGGAGAACGTCGACGCTGCGGTGGTCACCGGTAGGCCGGTCTTGGTACTCGGCGGCGGCGATGCCCGCGGACTCGAGGTGGATCCGTCACACGACGTGATCGATCTCGAACAAATCGATCCGACGAAGGTCAATCTGCCCGGTTGGTACCGGCCGGATCCCGGCGTCGCCCGTGAACTCGCATTCATCATCTTTGCGGAATCGGGCGGTGTGCTCGAAGCCAAGCAGATCACCAACTACCGGTGGGCACTGTCGGCCTTCGGAACGGCCACGGCGGCAGATCTCGATCGCGGTGACACCGTGTACTGCCTTGCACCACTCCATCATTCGTCGAGTCTGCTCGCGACCATCGGTGGCGCCATGGCCGGTGGCTCACGGATTGCGCTCTCACGCGGACTGAATCCGGCTCGATTCGTCGAGGAAATCCACCGCTACGGTGTGACCGTCGTGAGTTACACGTGGTCGATGATGCGCGAGATCCTCGACGAGGATCTTCTTCTCATCGACGGTAGCCATCCGGTCCGACTGTTCATCGGTTCGGGAATGCCCCACGGGCTGTGGAAGCGGACCACGGAGGCGTTCGACCCCGCGCAGGTGCTCGAGTTCTATGCGTCGACCGAAGGTGACGTGATTCTTGCCAATGTCGCGGGCTCCAAAGTTGGTTCCAAGGGCCGCCCGTTGCCGGGTAGCGCGCAGGTGCGGTTGGCGGCATACGACCCGCTGAGTGGTCGGCTCCTCGAAAATGGAAACGGATTTGTCCGTGAGTGCGCCGAAGACGAAGTCGGGTTGCTACTCGGGCGCGCGGGATTCACTGCCGATCTCTCGGGCGGAGCCATGCGGGGACTCTTCCAAGCGGGTGATTCGTGGATTCCCACGGAGAATCTCTTCCGCCGGGACGCCGAGGGCGACTACTGGCTGATCGATCACAAGAACACGGTCATTTCGACGCTCCGCGGTCCCGTGTTCACCCAGCCGATCGTCGACGCGTTGTCGAGTGTGGCGCGGGTGGATCTTGCCGTCGCATACGGCGTCGGTGACGCGCCACATCAGCTGGCGGTCGCTGCCGTGACATGGCGTCCGGGGCGGCAGTTCCGTTCCGCCGAGCTTGCGGAGGCTCTCTCGCGCATCGCTTTTGATGCGCGCCCGGATATCGTGCACGTGGTTGACGAGATCCCGGTGGGTTCGTCGTACCGTCCGAGTTCCACTGCATTAGCTGCGGCCGGATTGCCGGCGCCAGGACCACGGACCTGGTTCCTCGATTCCGAGACGCAGTCGTACAAGCGGCTGACCAAGGCAATTGCCGCGCAGTTGATGCCGACGAGGGTGGGCACCGGAGCACGGTAGCCTGAGGACATTCTGTTTGATCGGTTCGAGAGGACTCACGTGGCTATTGATTCGACGTTGCTCAGCATTTTGGCCTGCCCCCAGGACAAAGGCCCGCTGTTGCTGGTCGGGGACGAGTTGCTCTACAACCCGCGCCTGCGGCGTGCATACCCGATCGAGAACGGCATTCCCGTTCTGTTGATCGACGAAGCACGCGATGTGGCGGACGACGAGCACGAGAAGTTGCTCGCGCGGGCTGAAGGCTAGATCGGTAATTCACCGGTCAGGTACCGCTGGAGGTTCGGAGCCACCAGCGGTACCAACGCGTCAACGCTCAATGATGCGAGTGGTTCGAGTCCGAGCACATATCGCGTGACCAGCAGGCCGGCCATCTGAGATGCCACCAATTCCGCTCTGATCAAGCCGGTACCAGGTGGTGTGTCCACCCGCGGAATGATGTCGCGCAATACGACATCGAGCAGAAAGCTCTGGATCAGCTGCGATCCGTCGCCGGAAACCGCCGATCGAAAAGCCGCCAGAATCGCCGGCTGGTGTTCCGATTCCCACAGCCCGATCACTGCTCTGAGTAGATTTTCGCCGAGATTTTCGGTCGGAGAGGCGTGAACCGGTCCCAATACCTGGACTGGATCGATCGGTAGCGCGATCGCAGCGGTGAACAACTGCTCCTTGCTTCCGAAATGATGATGAATCATGGCCGGATCGACGTCAGCGGCCGCAGCTATCGATCGAACGGTTGTTCGTCGAAAACCGTTCTGGGAGAACGCCCGTCGCGCCGAATCGAGGATCTGCGCGCGAGTCTCCGACTTGCCCGGTCGTCGCCCCGAACGTGCGGGCGCCGTGTCGTTGTCGGTCATGGAGTGCGGCGATCGAGTGTTGCCGCGGCCAGCGAGAGTGCTGCGGCGGCGAAGCCCGCCATGACGGCGAGATCACGCCACATCTGACCCGTCGCGTCGGCATGCATCGATACCTGTTGAAGTGCGTCGACGGCGTAGCTCAAGGGGAGGACGTTGCTGATCCATTCGAGCCAGGTCGGCAATTGGTCGCGGGGCACGAGGAGTCCGCAGAGGAACAGTTGGGGGACCACAACTACCGGCATGAACTGCACCGCTTGGAACTCGGTCTTCGCGAATGCGCTGGCCAACAGGCCGAGCGCAACGCCGAGTATTGCGCCGAGAACTGCAATGACGATGACCCAGGCAAGACTGCCGGCGATGGTGAGTCCGAGAAATCCGAAAGCAACCGCGCACGCGAGAGCCGCCTGAGCGGCGGCCGAGAGCGAAAATGCCGCGCCGTATCCCGCCAGAAGATCGAGTTTGCCCATCGGTGTGGTGAGCAGGCGTTCGAGTGTTCCTGAACTGCGTTCGCGCTGCATGGCGATGGACGTGACCAGGAACATGACCACAAACGGCAAGATTCCCAGCATGGTGATCGCCACCCGTTGGAACAGTGAAACCTGGCCGGGCGGCGTGGGTACGTCTTGGTAGAGGAAATACAGCAAAATCATCAACAACGACGGGACCAACAAGATCATGGCCACCGTGCGACGGTCCTGGCGGAGCTGAAGCAGAATGCGTACGGTCGTAGCACCGAAGATCCTGATGCTCATGATATTTCGCCTCCGACGGGTGAAGTCCGAATCAGCTCGAGGAAGGCGTCCTCGAGGCGTTCACATCTGGTTTTGGCGCGCAATTCATCGGGTGTGAGTTGAGCGAGGAGATGCCCGTCTCGCATCAGGATCAGTTCAGCGCAGTGGTCGGCCTCATCCATGACGTGGCTGGAGACCAACAGGGTGGTTCCGCTGCGAGCAAGGTCGGCAAATCGTTCCCACAATTCGACACGAAGCACCGGATCGAGACCAACGGTCGGTTCGTCGAGGATCAACACATCAGGTGATGCCACCAACGCGCATGCCAGCGAGACTCGACCGCGTTGACCTCCGGACAGATCGGCGGCGGTCCGGTCGGCGTATCGGCTCAATCCGACGGCGTCGACCGCTGCTGCGACGTCTGCGCCGGACTTGCCGTACAGAGCGCCGAAGTACTGGACGTTTCGAGTGACCGTCAGGTCGCCGTACACGCTGGGGGATTGGGTGACGTATCCGACCCGGCGGCGAAGGGCAACGGACCCCGCGAGGTCGCCCAGGAGTCTGACCTCACCACTTTCGACGATCTGGGTTCCGACTATCGCGCGCATCAGGGTTGTCTTGCCGCAGCCGGACGGGCCGAGCAGTCCGGTGATCGATCCTGCCGAAACCTGCAGGTCGAGTGAGTGAAGAACTTCGTGCTTGCCGCGAATGACTCGTAGTCCGCGGATGTCTATTGCCGGCGTGGTGGTCACGGTTCGCCTCATTTCAATAATTCATCACTTGTTGAATTATGCGACTCGGCCGACCGATGAGTCAACGGCGTGGGCACAATCGAAGGGTGAGTATCGAGACCTTGGAAAATGTGAAGAACCCGTTGGAAGCGGGCCTGACAATTCTCGGCTCGA
The DNA here is from genome assembly GCF_030407755.1 of Rhodococcus sp. APC 3903. Taxonomy (NCBI): domain Bacteria; kingdom Bacillati; phylum Actinomycetota; class Actinomycetes; order Mycobacteriales; family Nocardiaceae; genus Rhodococcus; species Rhodococcus sp. APC 3903. The sequence continues at coordinate 2,192 of NZ_JASDCV010000019.1, read as the reverse complement.
CCCTGATCGTCGACGACATCTCGCTGAGGATTGTCGAGGTCGAGGCGTACGGAGGGGAGAAGGACGGGCCCTGGCCAGATCCGGCAGCACATTCGTATCGGGGGCAAACGCCGCGGAACAGCGTGATGTTCGGGCGGGCGGGCCGTCTCTACGTCTACCGCAGCTACGGAATGCACTTTTGTATGAACATCTCGTACGGCCCGGATGGTGTCGCAGGTGGTGTTCTGCTCCGAGCGGCCGAAATCGAGGCCGGTCACGATGTGGTGTCTGCTCGGAGATCGCCGGATCGACCATCTCACCAATGGGCCAGAGGGCCAGGTAATCTCGGCGCTTCCGTTGCAATCACGTTGGCGGACAACGGAACAGACGTGTTCAACCCTGCTTCGCGGATTCGGCTCGAATTGGGGGAGTCGAAGGAGTGGGTCAGTGGACCGCGGGTGGGGGTCAGTACTGCGGCCGAGGTCCCGTGGCGCCTCTGGATTCCGGACTCGCGAGCGGTGTCCGCGTACCGCCGAAGCCCGCGAGCGCCGGTCATTTCGTGAAGATGGGATGATCGAGTCCGTGACTGAGAATATTCTCGACGAACTGACCTGGCGTGGGCTGATCGCCCAATCAACTGATCTCGACGCTTTGCGTAAAGATCTCGAGGCCGGACCGGTCACGTTGTATGCGGGCTTCGACCCGACCGGACCGAGCCTGCACGCAGGTCACCTGGTTCCTCTCCTCGCGCTCAAGCGGTTTCAGCGTGCCGGTAACCGTCCGATCGTCCTTGCCGGCGGCGCAACAGGCCTGATCGGTGATCCCCGTGACGTCGGGGAACGGACGATGAACTCCGCCGATACCGTTGCGGACTGGGCAGGTCGCATCCGTGGTCAGCTCGAACGATTCGTGGATTTCGACGATTCACCGACGAGTGCGGTCATCGAGAACAACATGAACTGGACCGGCAAGATGTCGGCCATCGACTTCCTGCGTGATGTCGGCAAACACTTCTCCGTGAACGTCATGCTTGCGCGTGACACCGTGAAGCGTCGTCTCGAGTCGGACGGGATGTCGTACACCGAGTTCAGCTACATGCTGCTCCAAGCCAACGACTACCTGCACTTGCGACGCGATCTCGGCTGCACTCTGCAGGTCGGTGGGTCCGATCAGTGGGGCAACATCATCGCGGGCGTCGAACTCAACCGTCGTGTCGACGGCGAGAGTGTTCACGCAATGACCGTTCCGCTGGTGACCTCGGCTGATGGGAAGAAGTTCGGAAAGTCGACCGGTGGCGGAAGCTTGTGGCTCGACCCCGAGATGACCAGCCCGTACGCGTGGTACCAGTACTTCGTGAACACCGGCGACGCCGACGTGATCAAGTACCTGCGCTGGTTCACGTTCCTGACCGCAGACGAACTCGCGGAGTTGGAGACTGCAACAGCGGAGCGTCCGCATGCGCGCGAAGCGCAGAAGCGATTGGCCGCCGAGATGACGACCTTGGTTCACGGAGAACACAACACTCGCGCCGTCGAGCTCGCCAGCCAGGCGTTGTTCGGCAAGGCGGAATTGGCGGAACTCGACGAGTCGACGCTCGCCGCGGCGCTGAAGGAAGCATCTGTCAGCGAATTGGCGCCGGGGGAGCCGCGCACGATCATCGATCTGCTTGTGACGAGCGGTTTGTGTGAGAGCAAAGGAGCTGCTCGACGCGCAGTGAAGGAAGGCGGCGCTTCGGTGAACAACCAGAAGGTGTCGGCCGACGACTGGGAGCCCGCCGCATCCGATCTGCTTCACGGCAGCTGGTTGGTCGTCCGGCGCGGAAAGCGCAATTTCGCCGGCGTGAAAATACTTTCGAACTGACGTGTGTGGGGTCACAGTTGTCTCGCGGGGCTCCTGTGGCCGTTGGTGGCCCGCCTGCGGGCGGGCTACCAGCGGATTTAACCTGGCGAACACCTGCGACCTGCACGTTTGACGCTCAGTTTTCATTCGCGTAACTTTGTCCAAGTCAGAGCGACACGGACACCAACCCCGACCGAGAGGCCGGGGACACGCGGTTGGACGAAGTCGGAGACATTCAGGCTCAACGGGAACTTGCTTCCTGGGAGCGAACAAGCTAAGATTGTAACCCTTGCCCCGGAGCTTTCAACCAGTTTGAAGCGATGGTGTGTGCGTGTTCTTTGAGAACTCAACAGTGTGTCGATGAATGTCAGTGC
>NZ_JASDCV010000018.1:0-141330 GCF_030407755.1 Rhodococcus sp. APC 3903 | reverse complement strand
CGTTGTTGTCGAGTTTGTCGGCGCCGACGCCGGAGAAGGATGGCGTGAAGGACACCCGTACTCCGGCGCTACGGCGGGCGGACGGGTTTTGCGAATTGTTGCGCCGGTATGAGCGGGCGGGGTTGGGTCCGATCGAGGGCGGGGTGAAACCACACATCACGGTCACCGCATCGGCGAAAGACATGACGGACCTTAAAGTTCTGAAAGACCTGTTGTCGTCCACCGAGGAGCTGGGATTTGCGTGGACGGATTGGGTGGGTCCGATCAGTATCGACACTGCCCGGATGCTGGCGTGCGACTGCACCGTGACGCGGATCTTGTTGGATGAGAACGGTGTTCCGCTCGTCTGCGGTAAGGAAGCGAGAACGGCGACGGTTCCGCAGCGGCGGGCGTTGGCGGTTCGGGATGGTGGGTGTGCATTTCCGGGGTGTGGGACGCCGTCGGGGTGGTGCGATGCCCATCATATTGTTCACTGGGGTGATGGTGGCCCAACGGATCTCGACAACCTGATCTTGTTGTGCGGTCATCACCACCGGACGGTGCATCACACGGAGTGGCGGGTGGAGATCGGCCCGGATCGGAAGTCGGTGTTCTATCCGCCGATGTCGGTTGATCCGTATCAGCAGCCGATCGGCGGGAACAGCCCACCGACAGCAGCCTGAAGTGAAATAACTCGAGACGCGAGCACCGGGCACAACCATGCCCCGGTGCTCGCTCAATCCAGGATTTAGTCAAGACAACGTGATGTCGGCAATCAGGCCGTGGTGATCGGATCCCTTGATCTCGATCCGTTCCAAGGATGTCGCCACGGCGCCTTTGGTGATTATGTGGTCGATACCGACCACCGCCGGATACCACTTGTCGGTCGGGTACGTCGGGATCAGGCCGGAACCCAATTGATCGGCGGCGCTGGTGTATCCGTTGCTGAGGAGATTCCGGAACTGTTTGTTCGAGTACGACGCATTGAAATCGCCGCTGACTATCACATTGTCCGTCCCGGCGGCTTCGTCCATGTAAGACCCAAGCTTCTGCTGCTCGGCCGCCCACACCGAAGCCGGCGAGATGTATGCCGGTGCCGGATGCACGGCGAACAATGTGGCTGGCTGCGCCAAGCCGACATTCAGCTCTGCGGACAGTGTTTCGGGTGAGAACCCGTCGAGGCTACGTGGATTGGAGAGAGGAAAGCGACTGTAGATTCCGGCCCCGCCACCGCCGTCGGCGTAGGGGATCAGGAACTGGTGGCTCAGAACCTCTTCAAGCCCGGCGGCTTCGAGCGCTTCGACTTCCTGGTGCGTCAACTCCTGGACCGTCACCACGTCGACGTTGCGTTCGCGGACCATCGCCACAAGCGACTCCGGATCCGCTGCACCGACCATCAAGTTGGCCTGCATCAACCGAATCGATGGACCATTCGCAGACGTCGACTCCCCAGTTCCGACGATGTACAGCGGGCTCACAGACCATCCGAACAGTGCAAGGACGACAAGGGATGCGGCGCATACGATCCACTGAAGCCCGATACCCGAGACGACGGCACCGATCAGCGGAGCAATCATCAACAAGGGTGCCACTGACGCCAGAACGATCACGATGTTGTGATCGACGTCCAGCTGAGTTGCGATCAAGGCAACCAAACCCGTCACGATTCCGGCCACACCAACCACGGCCGAAAGGCGGCGAAGAACCAGTCGACGAGGGGTCACGGTATCGGGTTGCATGACATCCATCGAAGCAGAAAGGCGCCGTAGCTCCGGGGAAGCGCAGGTGGAGTCGGTGCGCCCTATTGTTTGCGCCCTATTGTTGCGGATACGGCAGATGGCTGCTGCTGTTCTGACTGACGGAGATCGAGCGGCCGAGTTGGGGGAAGGCGCGTTGAGAGCACGCCGGTCTGTCACAGACTTTGCACCCCGCGCCGATCGGCACGATGGTCGCGGGGTCGTCCGTCTGGATTCCGTGGGAGTAGACCATGCGATCGGCGTAGCCGATGTCGCAACCGAGTCCGACGGCGAAGTTCCGCTCGGGGGCGAGGTACCCGAGCCCGCCGCTGTGGGTAGTGCGCGCCACCCAGAGGTATGTCCGGCCGTCGGGCATCTTCGCGACCTGGGTGAGGATGCGCCCTGGGCTCGCGAACGCCTCGTGGATGACCCACAGCGGGCAACTGCCGCCGACTCTGGAGAAGTGAAAAGCGGTAGCGGACTGTCTCTTCGAGATGTTTCCGGCGCGATCGGTTCTGACGAAGAAGAAGGGAATGCCGCGCTGGCCGTGCCGTTGGAGTGTGGACAACCGGTGGCAGACGGTCTCGAAGCCGACCTCGAACTTGAGGCTCAGCAGATCGATGTCGTATCGCAAGGCCTCAGCGGATTCCAGGAATTGGGTGTACGGCAGTAGTAGCGCGCCGGCGAAGTAGTGCGCGAGTCCGATGCGGGCGAGAGCTGCGGATTCGGCACTCAATGATTCATCCTCGGCGACAAGAGAATCGATCACGTCGGCTTGGGTGAAGAAGGCCAACTGCATCGCGATCTGGAACGCGCGTTGCCCTGCCGACAGACGACGGGCGAGGGTGAGTACCGACTTGTCCGGATCGTAGAAACGCTTGGGGCCGAGCTTGTCTGGTTCGTCGGTACGGATCGTCACGGTGACGCCGTGCTGATCGCGAAGTAGTCGTGCCAGTTGCAAATCCACTGCGCCAACGGACAATCCGTTGTCCACGAACATCTGCTCGGCAGCGTCGTCCAGAACGGCGATGTGATTCTTTCGGTCGTAGAAGAAGTCCCGAACCTCCTCGTAGGGCATGGGTACGAGCGACACATCAGATGCGGCCTCGCCGGACAATTGCGTCGAGAACTGGTCCAACTGCTCGGTTGCGGCGTGCAAACGACGGTGCAACATCACGAGGGTGCGTCCGACCGCGGGCATTCGGGCCACCAATTCGTCTACCTCTGCCAGCGATACCTCCCCGGATTCCGAGGTTTCGGCCAAGGCGTGATGAACGTCAGCCACGAGGCGTGCGTCGGAATCGGAGGCGAAGAATTGCACGTCGAGATCGAACTCGGCGTTGAGCTTGAGAAGGACGGGGACCGTCAGCGGTCGTTGATCGTTCTCTAGTTGATTGACATAGCTGGGGGAGAGTTCGAGTGCCTTCGCCAGTGCGGACTGTGACAGGTTTCGTTCTTCCCGCAGCCGTCGCAGCCGCGCTCCCGCGTACATCTTCTTCATCGAATCTCCTCGGTGCCGATCGCGTTCACCCTACCGAGGAGCCATTCGCAACATTCGCAACATTGCAGGATCGTTATTGCACAAATAGGCAGTTGCGAGGTCCTATCCCGAGGTTAATGAGCTGCGTAGCGTGCAAATAGATACCGAAGCACGTGAGAAGAGGATCGATGAAGACGCATCTCGTACGCACCCACCGCTCTGCCGAAGAGTTCCCCAAGGAAGACCACCTCGCGTGGAAGATCGCGGAAGTTGCGACGGATTCCGTCGAGGTCACCGACGCCACGTCCGACATGATCGTCAACCGGATCATCGACAACGCGGCAGTTGCCGCAGCTTCCCTGGTCCGTCGACCCGTGGTGAATGCGCGTGCACAGGCGCAGTCACATCCGTACACGCCCGGGTCCACCGTGTTCGGTATCTCGGGTACTTTCTCGCCGGAGTGGGCCGCCTGGGCGAACGGCGTCGCGGTTCGCGAACTCGACTTCCACGACACGTTCCTCGCCGCCGAGTACTCGCACCCCGGTGACAACATCCCGCCGATCCTCGCCGTCGCTCAGCACACCGGCCGTGACGGTAAGGACCTGATTCGTGGTCTCGCAACCGGCTACGAGATTCAGATCGACCTGGTTCGGGCTATCTGTCTGCACGAGCACAAGATCGACCACGTCGCACACCTCGGCCCTTCGGCCGCGGCAGGTATCGGAACCTTGCTCGGCCTGGGCACCGAGACGGTCTACCAGGCAATCGGTCAGGCGCTGCACCTCACGACGGCTACACGGCAGTCCCGCAAGGGCGAGATCTCCAGCTGGAAGGCCTACGCGCCGGCGCTGGCCGGCAAGGTTGCCGTCGAGGCAGTCGACCGTGCGATGCGCGGTGAAGGTGCGCCGTCACCGATCTGGGAAGGCGAAGACGGCGTGATCGCCTGGCTGCTCGGTGGCCCGGACAAGGAGTACCACGTTCCGCTTCCGGGTTCTGGTGAGGCGAAGCGCGCCATCCTCGACTCGTACACGAAGGAACACTCCGCGGAGTACCAGAGCCAGGCGCCGATCGACCTCGCACGCCGGATGCGTTCTCGCGTCGGCGATCTCGACCAGATCGCCTCGATCGTCTTGCATGCCAGTCACCACACCCACGTCGTCATCGGCACCGGTTCCGGCGATCCGCAGAAGTTCGACCCCACCGCATCACGCGAAACTCTCGATCACTCGGTGATGTACATCTTTGCCGTTGCGCTGCAGGACGGTACGTGGCACCACGAGCATTCCTACGCGCCAGAGCGTGCACAGCGCCCCGACACGATCGAGCTGTGGAACAAGATCTCCACGCGCGAAGATCCCGAATGGACACGCCGTTACCACTCGACGGATCCGGACGAGAAGGCTTTCGGTGCTCGCGCCGAGATCACCTTGAAGAGCGGCGAGGTCATCGTCGACGAGCTTGCGGTGGCTGATGCGCACCCGCTCGGCGCACGTCCGTTCGCTCGCGATCAGTACGTCGCGAAGTTCCGCACCCTCGCCGAGGGCGTCATCGAGCCGAGCGAACAGGACCGCTTCCTCGACGCGGCGCAGCGCACCGCCGAATTGAAGGCAGGCGAACTGGATCAGCTGACCTTCACCGTTTCCGAAGACGTTCTCGCTCGGGCTCCCAAGGTCGCCAAGGGACTCTTCTGATGACGGGCCTCATTGCCGCATCGACGTCTGTAGCCGACAAGCGGATTGCCTTCCGGGCCGGGCTGACGTCCGGAAAGATTCAACGACTCCCCGGTGCGATCAATCCGTTGACAGCCAAGCTCATTCAGGAAATCGGGTTCGAAGGTGTCTACGTTTCGGGTGGTGCGTATTCCGCCGGATTGGCGCTTCCCGACATCGGGCTGACCACGTTGACCGAGGTCGCCGCCCACAGCAAGCAGATCGCGCGGGTCACCGACCTCCCGACGCTCATCGACGCCGACACCGGTTTCGGTGAACCCATGAGCGCTGCCCGCACGGTCACGATCTTCGAGGACGACGGTATAGCCGGCCTGCACCTCGAGGATCAGATCAACCCCAAGCGCTGTGGGCACCTCGACGGCAAAGCGATCGTGCCCACCGAAGACATGGTTCGCCGAGTTCGTGCTGCAGTCTCGGCACGTCGCGACCCGAACTTCGTCATCTGCGCGCGCACCGATGCTGCCGGAATCGACGGTATCGACGCAGCGACCGAGCGAGCAAAGGCCTACGCAGATGCCGGTGCCGATCTGATCTTCACCGAAGCTCTTGCCACCGAAGGAGACTTCGAGAAGTTCCGCGCAGCAGTCGACACTCCGTTGCTCGCCAACATGACCGAGTTCGGGAAGTCGAATCTCATTTCGGCGAAGACGTTGGAAGAGATCGGTTTCAACGCCGTCATCTACCCCGTGACCACTCTTCGGTTGGCGATGTTCGCCATCGAAAAGGGCCTGCGCGAGATTTTTGCGGAGGGCACGCAAGAAGGGCTGCTCGGTGAGATGCAGCATCGCAGCAGGTTGTACGAGATTCTCGAGTACGAGCGCTACAACGAATTCGACAGTGGCATTTTCAATTTCAGCTTGGAGGGGAGTAGGACATGACCGAACAGATTCCGACGATCTACAAGGGCTTGGCCGGAGTTGTCGTCGATACGACGGCTATCTCCAAGGTAGTGCCCGAGACGAATTCGTTGACGTATCGCGGTTACGCAGTGCAGGACCTTGCCGCGAACTGCAGCTTCGAAGAAGTTGCGCACCTGCTGTGGTACGGCGAACTGCCGACTCCCGAGCAGCTCGAATTACTCTGCCTGCGTGAGCGTGCGGCTCGCCGTGCCGATCGATCACTGCTCTCGCTCCTGACCAAGATGCCGGACAACTGCCACCCCATGGATGTGGTCCGTACGGCGATCAGCTACCTCGGCGCCGAGGATCCGGCGGAGGACGACAACTCCGAGAAGGCCAATCTAGCCAAGGCACTGCGGATGACGGCTGTGCTGCCGACCATCGTCGCAGCCGATTTCCGCCGCCGGCGCGGCCAGGATCCCATCGCGCCGCAGTCGGACCTGGGTTTCGCCGAAAACTTCTTGAACATGTGCTTCGGTGCTGTTCCGGAGCCGGCGATCGTGAAGGCCTTCGAGGTCTCGCTGATCCTGTATGCGGAGCACTCCTTCAACGCCTCGACGTTTGCCGCTCGTGTTGTGACGTCCACACTTTCGGACATCTACAGCGCAGTGACGGCTGCGATCGGCACGCTCAAGGGCCCGTTGCACGGCGGCGCAAACGAAGCTGTCATGCACGACATGCTCGAGATCGACGACCCCGACCGCGCAGAAGCCTGGATGTCGGAGAAATTGGCTGCCAAAGAGAAGGTCATGGGCTTCGGGCACCGTGTCTACAAGAACGGTGATTCGCGTGTTCCGACCATGAAGCAGGCGCTCCTCGACGTAGCGGCAGCGACGGACGGCGAGAAGTGGGTGCAGATGTACGAGATCCTCGAGAAGACGATGGTCAGTGCCACCGGAATCAAGCCGAATCTCGATTTCCCCACGGGCCCTGCGTATTACCTCATGGGCTTCGACGTCGAGATGTTCACGCCGATCTTCGTGATGAGCCGCATCACCGGATGGACGGCGCACATCATCGAGCAGGGGCAGTCGAATGCACTGATCAGGCCGCTGAGTCAGTACTCCGGTGTGCCGCAGCGGACCGTTGTGGCATAACGCTTTCAACAATCGTGGCATGACACCCCACTAATGCTGCGTCGGCGAGGTTCGGTTCTGGCATCACCGTCTCCTGGCCTCGTCGACGCTTCTCCGTTCGCACTATCTGCAACTTCGCACCGAATATTCGCAAAGATACTCGAGTGCAATGTGTTTCGTTTGTTCCTTGCCGGTAATAGCGTCAGTGTCATGACTGAAACGCACGAAGACATCTCGATCATTCGTCATGGCGACACGCTTGACGTCGTGTTCAACCGGCCGGAAAAACACAACGCATTGACTCCTCAGATGTACGACGCCATTGCCGGAGCCTGCCGGAGCGCCGACTCCGACCGCGAGATCCGGTTACTCACTCTCCGCGGTGCTGGGGGAGAGGCGTTCTCGGCGGGTTCCGACATACGCCATTTTCAGACCTTCTCGAGTTTTCACGACGGGCTCGACTACGAAAGTCGGTTCGTCGGCGTGCTGACCGAACTCGAGAAAGTGCGGGTTCCCACGCTGGCGGTCATCGACGGTGTGTGCGCGGGAGCCGGGCTGTTGTTAGCGGCAGCGTGCGATGTGCGGATCGCGACGCACGGGTCCCGCTTCTGCCTCCCGATTGCGCGCACGCTCGGAAACTCGTTGTCGGTCCATTCCGTGGCGTTGCTGGCGGACAGGATCGGCAGTTCGCGTCTGATGTCGTTGGTCGCTCGGGCGGGGGTCATGTCGAGCGACGAGGCTCTGCGGAACGGCTTCCTCAGCGACTGTGCAACAGAGACAGAGTTCGCGAGCCTGACTGCCCAGGTATCGCGGGAACTCCTTGCGGCTGCCCCGATGACCGTGTGGACGATTCGAGAGTCCCTGCGCCGCATCAGGACCCGATCGATCACCGACAACGATGATCTGATGCGCATGATCTACAGCAGTGACGACTTCAAAGCCGGTGTCGACGGTTTCCTTCGCGGCGAGCGACCGGTTTGGGCCGGCGCGTAGCTCGGCTGTAGAACCAAAGGCTTGCGTTGGAGCGCGCTCTAACCCCTAGCGTTGCCCACCATGACAACAAAAACCTGGATCATCACTGGAGTTTCTCAGGGTTTCGGCCGCGAACTTGCAGTGTCCGCACTTCGAACCGGGGACGCGGTAGTCGCGGCAGTTCGTAGGCCCGAGTCCGTTGCAGATATCGCGTCGGAGCATCCGGATCGGTTCTCGGCGGTGACGTTCGACGTCCGCGACACCGCGGCGGCACCCAGCGTCGTCGAACATGCGCTCGAGCATTTCGGTCTTGTCGACGTGCTGGTCAACAATGCCGGTCGCGGGATGGTCGGCGCGGCGGAGATGGTGGACGATTCGACCTTGCGGGATCTCATGGAACTGCACCTGATCGGACCCGCCGCGTTGGTGCGCGCCGTCCTCCCTTCGATGCGAGCGCAGGGCAGCGGAACGATCGTGCAGATGAGCAGTCAAGGCGGCCGCATGTCGTTTCCCGGCGTCGGGGCGTATTCGGCGTCCAAATTCGCGATTGAAGGCTGGTCGGAGGCCCTTGCCGGTGAGGTCGGGCAGTTCGGCATCCGGGTCATGATCGTCGAGCCCAGCCGATTCCGTACAGCATTCAACACACCTGGCGTTCTGAGCTTCGCCGAATCATCCTCGGACTACCGTGATTTGCTCGATCCTGTTCTGCGGGACATGGCGGCGGCAGACGGTGTTCAGGAGGGTGATCCGGAGAAGGCAGCAGAGATCATCACCTCGCTGGTGCACAGCGAGAATATGCCACTGCGTCTGCCGCTGGGAAAGGAAGCCGTGGAGCGGATATCCGCGTCGTATCGGAAGAATCTGGCCGAGGTAGCAGTCTGGGCTGATCTGGCTCGCAGCGCCGATTTCGCGGATGCTGCCGGACCTGTCCGCCCGTTCTAGGCTGGGAGTCATGGCTACCGAAGACTTGATGCGCAAGGCACTCGAGGCACTTGGGGAAGTGGACGGGCCTATGTCGATCGAGGTGATCCATCGACTCGTCGATACAGGGGATGTTCAGGACCCGATGTCGATCGCCGAAGTGTCAGACCTTCTGGATGTTTCGGCGCATACCCTGCGCTACTACGAGAAGATCGGCTTGGTTGCGGTGGATCGTGATTCGAGCGGACATCGTGTGTACGGGCCGGAATCTATTCGCAGGCTGGTGTTTCTGACCCGCATGCGTATCTCGGGCATGGCGATTCGCGACCTGCAGCATTACGTCGAACTGGTCGACGCCGGTGAAGGGACAGTTCCGGAGAGGCTCGACATGCTGCTCGAGCACCGGGACACCGTTCGTCGGCAGATCAAGGAGCTCACGTTGTCTTTGGCTGCGACGGAGTACAAGATTGCGACGTACGGCGGGCGGACCGGAGAGCAGGATACTCAGCCGAGTGTCACCGGAAGCAGCCCTCGCGGGGTCTCCTGAGCGATCTGTTCCAGCGCAGACTCCAACGTCGGAAATTGATACTGGAAGCCGCTGTCCGCGAGCACCCCTGGTAAAATCCAGCGACTCTTCGTCACCAGTTCAGCCTCGGTGCGGATGATTCGTGCGCCGAACTCGAGCATCCAGCCCGGCGTCGGAAACCCGTATTGTCGGCCAAGTTTCGCTCGTACCATCCGCATCATGTCGGTGTTGGTTACCGGATACGGGGATGCGATATTGACCGGGCCTGAGATCTCCGGATGCTCGTAGATGTGGATGACCGAGCGAACGACATCGGCGATATGTATCCAACTGAACATTTGTCGTCCGTCGCCCATTCTTCCGCCGAAACCGATTCGGGCCAGGTTCACGAAGGGGTTGATTGCTCCGCCGCCGGCTCCGAGAACGATCGACATTCGTAACGCCACTTTGCGAACGGGGGTTGGGGCTGAGAACAATTCGCGCTCCCACGCCCGCGCGACCGCGACGGAGAATCCCTTACCCAGCTCTCCGTTCTTCTCGTCCATCGGTCGATCCCGCGCGTCTCGGTAGATCGTGCCGGTACTGGCATTCGCCCAGAGCGAGGGTGGCTGCGGTGTACGGGCCAGTGCGCGACCCAACAGTGCGGTCGTTTCCACGCGGGAGGAGAAGATTTCGTCTGCATTGCGCTTGTTGTATCGGCAGCTCACAGAGCGTCCGGCGAGGTTGACCAGCAGATCCGCGCCGCTGAGTACGTCGGCGACACCTTGCTCGTCGGACCAGGTGGCATCGCTCGTTCCTCCGCGGCCGATCGTCCGAATCTCGGCCCCGTTCGATTCGAGCGCTCGAAGGAGAGATTGCCCTATGTAACCCGACGCCCCACATACAACGACAGTCTTCATGATTTTTTGTTCCGCTCTGGAGAAACGACTTTGGTCATCAGGGCGGCGACGTCGCCGACCAGGCCGCGGGCCACTGGTAGCCGCGCGAGGGTGAGCGCTTTGGCGATGATCGGGACCAGGCCGTCGACCAGGGATCGGGTACGAGTTTGCCCCGGAGACGAGTCGGTGACCCAGTGCAGCGTCACGCCCAGGTAGCTGAGCCACAAGAGTGTGGGGAGCTGGGTCTCCAATGACGCCGGCGTCTTCTGCTTCGACGCCGCCAGTGCTTCGCGCATCAATTCGACGGCCATCGATCTCGCATCGCTCGACTCGGCCGAGAACGGGCTGGACGGCGATGCGGTTGGTAGGGCAACGTGCAGAAACGCGCCACCGAACCCGTGATATAGCCCCATGACATCGAGTCCGGTGTGCAGAACGATCGCGAGATTTTCCGCGAGTGAGCCACCCTGCCGCAGGAGTGGAAGCGCACGCTCTCGGTGATCACGTTGGATGACGAGATACAGCTCGTGAACCAGTTCGTCCTTGCTGGCGAAGTAGTAGTAGGCATTCCCGAGGGAGACCTCCGCTTCGGTCGCGATCTTGCGCATGGTCGTCGCTGCGAAGCCTTCGTCGCGGAAGAGCCGCAAAGCTGTTGCCACCAGCTTTTCCCTGGTTTCGATCCCGCGACTGCTCATGGGCTCCCTTCCTTTGAACGTGTTCAAGTTCAGCGTACGCCTTGAAGTTGAACACGTTCAAGAGTCGATCTGTTGCGAGGAATATAATAAGCGCGCATACTAAAATCATGATTGAACTTGCGCTCGGTTCGCCAGGTGGTCGGCGATGAACGCCTGGTTAGGGGTTGTCTCGGCCGAACATGTGCGTCGCGCAGTGGATCTTGGGATCGCGCAGATCGGGCACGGGAAGAGGTCCGGATTGGCGCGGATGAAGGCGGGCGATGTGCTTGTCTACTATTCGCCGGTCGAGTCCATTGGTGATCGAGATCCGTTGCGCGAGTTCACAGCCCTCGGTGTGATCGAAGAGGGTGAGATCTGGCAGGCGGACGAGGGGTGCTTCAAGCCGTTTCGGCGTCGAGTGCGATACGAGCCGTTCACGCCCGTTCCTCTCGGCGACGTACGGAGTCGATTGGCATTGACCTCGACACCGAACTGGGGGTATCAGCTCCGCCGAGGCTTGATTCCGTTGGATGGCAACGACGTCGAGATTCTGCGCTCGACAACGAGCTGACACACTGACGCTGTGGTGAAGAAACTGGAAACCGACTTCGAGGATGCTGGCGACAGTCCGGGTCTGATGTTGTGGCGTGTCACCAACGCGTGGCAGGCCTCGATTCGCGCGGCGCTGCGGCCTTTCGACCTGACTCACGTGCAGTTCGTTCTGCTCGCCGCACTGACGTGGCTGGACGCGGAAACGCCGATAACTCAACGCGATCTTGCCGAGTATGCGCGCACTGATCCGATGATGACGTCACAGGTGATACGGACCCTCGAATCCAAGAAATTGGTCGAACGACGTCCACACCCGACGGACGCTCGGGCACGCTCGGTGGTGGTGACCCAGGCGGGTGCGGCCCTGGCAGGCAAGGCAAATCGTGCGGTCGAAGCATCGGATCGGGAATTCTTTGCCGCTCTCGGGGATCGTCAGGCGGCCTTTGTTGCGATGCTCGGCGTGCTTGACTGAAAGTAGCAACCCTCAGTTTTCGAGGGATAACTCTAAAGTGGTCTGCAGCAGTGCATATTTGGCTTCCAGCCCGTCCAGCAGGGATTCCAGCGCGAGTTCGAAACTGGCACCGTCGATTTCCGTAGCACGCTCGCGCAACAGATGTGCTCGCGTGAGGTGCGGGTAACGCTCGGCGTAGATCGCCGGATCGTCCACGAATCCGCCGGAGAACGTCGCTGTCGCAGCGCCCATGACCACGTACTTGACGGAAGCGCCGATCAGCGTTGCCGTGCGCTGCGGCCATCCGGCGCGCACCAGCCCGCCGTGGATGGCGTTGGCGCGGTCAAGGGCGATGGGCCTGACGCTCGGACCGTAGGCCAAGTACGGAACGATATTGGGATGCTTACCCAGGGCAGCGTGGTAGGACCGCGCCCACGTGCGAAGCGCACCGCGCCAATCGTCAGAGTCGAAGCCGCTCACGTCGACGGACTCCATGATGACGTTCGCGACGTCGTCGAGTAGCTCGTCCTTGTTGGCGTAATGGCTGTACAGCGATGGTGCTTGCACGCCGAGAACGGTGGCGAGTTTGCGCATCGAGAAGTCGGTCAAACCGTGCTCGTCGACCAATTTCAGGGCGGTGTCCCTGATGATCGGCTTGCTCAGTAGTGGAATCCGCGGTCGCGCCATCGCACACCCTTTCGTGTGAAAGTACTGGACAACCTTACACCGTGAGTTTATTATCCAATTAACCTAACAGTGTTCGGGAACGTGGAGGATCAGATGACGCGGGTGTTCGAGAACAAGGCCGATCTCCTGGGGGCGGTCGGTGAAACGCTGGGCTCGAGCGAGTGGGTCGAGGTCACCCGCGAGATGGTCCATCAATTTGCCGACGCGACCGGTGACCATCAGTGGATTCACGTCGACGACGAAAGGGCAAAGCGTGAATCACCTTTCGGCGGTCCGATTGCCCACGGGTATCTGACTCTCTCGCTCCTGCCGCTTCTGTCGAAGTCCGTGTACCGCATCGACGGGGCGAAGATGGTCATCAACTACGGGTCCGACAAGGTTCGATTCCCGAGTCCGGTGCCGGTCGGAGCCAAGGTTCGAAACACTGCAGTGCTCTCCGCGATTGAAGAGTTGCCGAACGGTTCGCTGCAGAGTCAGATCACCAACACCGTCGAGATCGAAGGCGTGGACAAGCCAGCCGTTGTTGCGCAGACCGTCGCACGAATCTTGTTCTGAAATCCTGCCAGAAGAAAGCAGACTCCATATGAATCTCGAATTGACCGGTGAGGAAGTTGCGTTCCGCGAGGAGATGCGAAAGTTCTTCACCACCGAATTCTCGCCCGAACTTCGTGCACGTGCAGCGGGATTCGGAAAGCTGACGCGTGAAGACATCGTTGCGGGCCAACAGATTCTGAACGCACACGGACTGGCGGTTCCGCACTGGCCGGTCGAATGGGGTGGCAAGGACTGGACTCCGGTACAGCGCCACATCTATTCCGAGGAAATGCAGTTGGCGTCGGTACCCAACCCGTTGCCGTTCAACGTGAGCATGGTTGGGCCCGTTATCGCAGCCTTCGGCTCGCAGGAGCAGAAGGAAAAGTTTCTCCCGGCGACGGCTAACGCCGATATCTGGTGGTGCCAAGGTTTTTCGGAACCAGAAGCCGGTTCGGATCTCGCTTCACTCAAGACGGCTGCTGTCCGTGACGGCGCGGATTACATCGTCAACGGTCAGAAGACGTGGACTACTCTCGCGCAGCACGCCGAGTGGATCTTCTGTCTGGTTCGGACAGATGCCAGTGCCCAGAAGCGTCAGGCAGGAATTTCGTTCCTGCTCATCGATTTGGCGACTCCCGGCATCACGATTCGTCCCATCAAACTGATCGACGGCAGCGTCGAGGTCAACGAGGTGTTCTTCGACAACGTCCGTGTTCCTGCGGAAAATCTTGTCGGCGAGGAGAACAAGGGCTGGGACTACGCCAAGTTCCTGCTCGGCAACGAACGCACGGGCGTCACGCGGGTCGGGTTCTCCAAAACTCTTGTCGCCACGGCAAAAGAGAAGGCGCGGGAGGTTCGCGTCGGAACCGGCACCCTCCTCGATGATCCGTTGTTCGCGGCTCGGTTGGCTGAGCTGGAAAACGATTTGCTTGCGCTGGATCTGACTCAACTGCGAGTTGTGGCGAGTTCGGCAGACGGCAAGCCGAACCCGGCGTCCTCGCTGCTCAAGCTCCGCGGCTCCGAATTGCAGCAGGCAGCAACGGAATTGCTGATGGATGTTGCGGGTCCGGACTCGTTGCCGGTGAATACGGTCGAGATCGACTCGCCGGAGTGGGCGCAGCAAGCGGCGCCGCGCTACCTGAACTACCGGAAGGTTTCCATCTACAGCGGATCAAGTGAGGTGCAGCGCTCCATCATTGCCTCCTCGATTCTCGGATTGTGAGCATCTGACATGAATTTCGAACTCGACGACGAGCAGACGATGCTTCGCGACACGACGCGTGAATTGCTCAACCGCAGCTACGACGCGGAGAAGCGCAACGCCACCTCGGCTACTGACGAGGGATGGAATGCCGCGGTGTGGAAGCAGTTCGCGGAGCTTGGGCTGCTCGGCCTGCCGTTCGCGGAGTCTGACGGCGGAATGGGCGCTGGACCGGTCGAGACCATGGTCGTGATGACCGAACTGGGCCGAGCGCTTGCACCCGAGCCGTACTTGGGTGGTGTTCTGATCCCCGGCGGTTTGATCGCGGCTGTCGGTTCGGCAGATCAGCGGGCGCGGCTCCTGCCGGCGCTCAGCGACGGGACCACTCTGTCGGCCTTCGCGCATACGGAACCCGGCACGCGCTGGCCGGTCGCCACCGTCACGACCACGGCGACGCAGTCGGGATCGGGGTGGACTATCACCGGCGTCAAGAACCCGGTCCTGCAGGGCGACAGCGCGCACGTCGTGGTCGTCAGCGCCACACTTCCAGGCGGCGGCACCGGGCTCTTCCTGGTGGATGCGGAGGGCTCAGGTGTCACACGGAGCACGTATGCCACCCACGACGGCCGTCGCGGTGCGCAGTTCACGTTCACCGATGCCGCGGCCGAACCACTTGGTGAGGGCGGCGATGTCACGGCCGCGATCGTCGAAGCGGAGGTCCGGGCGCAGGCAGCTCTGTGCGCCGAGGCGATCGGGATCATGACCGAAGCGCTGCGACTGACGACGGATTACCTGAAGCAGCGCAAGCAGTTCGGCGTTCCGCTCGCGAAGTTCCAGACTTTGACGCATCGGGCTGCCGACATGTACGTGGCGCTCGAGCTGGCGAGCAGCATGAGTCTGTACGCCACCATGTCCATCGCCGACGGCGTGATCGATCCGACCATCGCGTCGCGCGCGAAGCTGGCTGTCGGTCGTGCCGCGCATCAGATCGGTCAGGAAGCAATTCAAATGCACGGTGGTATCGGTATGACAGCCGAGTATCCGGTCGGGCACTATGTCTCGCGGCTGGTGGCCATCGAACACACTTTGGGCGCATCGGACGATCACCTCAGGGTGCTGGCCGGCGGCGTCTCGAACTATTCGATGGTTGACGTCACGGAGTAGATCGGTGGGTGAAGATAACGGGAGGTCATGCGCAGGTCGCGTGGCCTCCCTTGTCTGTGCGGGGGCCGGCCCGCGGTATTCGAGGTCGAGTAAAATTCCTGTGATCAGTCCGAGAAGAGAAAGGGATCGAAGTGACCGCGCATACCGAGCAGCTCGAGTTCCAAGCAGAAACACGTCAGCTGCTGGATCTGATGGTTCATTCAATCTATACGAACAAGGACAGCTTCCTTCGTGAGTTGATCTCCAACGCTTCGGACGCGCTGGACAAGCTCCGCCTCGAGTCTTACCAGGACAAAGACCTCAACGTCGACGTCTCCGATCTGCATATCGAGATCGACATCGACAAGGCAGCACGCACCCTGACCATCCGCGACAACGGCATCGGCATGTCGCGTGACGAGGTCGTCGACCTGATCGGCACGCTCGCCAAGTCCGGCACCGCCGAGGTCCGTCGCAAGCTCAAGGAAGCCAAGGATGCAGCGGCATCGGAAGAACTGATCGGTCAGTTCGGCATCGGCTTCTACTCCACGTTCATGGTGGCGGACAAGGTCACGTTGCTGACCCGCCGCGCCGGTGAAGATCACGCGACGCGCTGGGAGTCGACCGGCGAAGGCACGTACACGCTCGAGCATGTGAACGAGGCGCCGCAGGGCAGCTCCGTGACCCTGCACCTGATGCCCGAGGATTCCGAGAACGGCCTGCACGACTACACGTCGGAATGGAAGATCAAGGAACTGGTCAAGAAGTACTCCGACTTCATCGCGTGGCCTATCCGCATGGATGTCGCTCGTACATCGACGCCGGCCGAGGGCGAAGAGCCCGAGGTCACCATCGAGACCGAGACGATCAACTCGATGAAGGCACTGTGGACTCGCTCCAAGGACGAGGTGTCCGAGGACGAGTACAAGGAGTTCTACAAGCACGTCAGCCACGCCTGGGACGAGCCTCTCGAGGTCATCCCGATGAAGGCCGAAGGTACTTTCGAATACCAAGCGCTGCTGTTCATTCCGTCGACGGCGCCGTTCGATCTGTTCATGCGTGAGCGCAAGGCCGGCATCCACCTCTATGTCAAGCGCGTCTTCATCATGGACGACTGCGAAGAGTTGGTGCCCGATTACCTGCGCTTCGTCAAGGGCGTGGTCGACGCACAAGACCTCTCGCTCAACGTCTCTCGTGAAATTCTGCAGCAGGACCGGCAGATCGCTGCCATCCGTCGTCGTCTGACCAAGAAGGTCCTCTCGACCATCAAGGACATGAAGGCGAACGAGCCCGAGAAGTACTCGACCTTCTGGACCGAGTTCGGACGCGCGCTCAAGGAAGGCCTGATGGCCGATGCCGACAACCGCAAGACGCTGCTCGACATCTCTTCGTTTGCCTCGACCAACAGCGAAGAGGGCGTGACCACTCTCGCCGAGTACGTGGAGCGCATGAAGGACGGCCAGGAACAGATCTACTTCATGACGGGCGAATCCCGTCACCTCATCGAAAGCTCCCCGCACATGGAGGCTTTCAAGGCCAAGGGCCTCGAGGTTCTGGTTCTCACCGACCCGGTGGACGAGATGTGGGTCGACGCTGTCTCGGACTTCGACGGCAAGACCTTCCAGTCGATCGCCAAGGGCGAGGTCGACCTCGACACCGAGGACGAGAAGAAGGCGGCCGAGGCCGAGCGCGAAGAGAAGGAGAAGGAATTCGGCGAGCTGCTGACGTGGCTGACCGAAACCCTGTCCGACGACATCAAGGAAACGCGTCTCTCGACGCGACTGACCACCTCGGCTGCCTGCATCGTCGGCGACGCGTTCAGCATGTCTCCGACGCTCGAGAAGATGTACAAGGCTTCGGGTCAGCCTGTTCCGCACAGCAAGCGCATCCTCGAGCTCAACCCGGAGCACCCGCTTGTCTCGGGTCTTCGGGAGGCGCAGGCCGCCAACGACAATGCGGAGAACCTGACTGAGACGGCTCAGTTGCTCTACGGCATGGCGTTGCTTGCCGAGGGCGGCGAGCTGAGCGACCCGGCGCACTTCACGCGCCTGCTGGCCGATCGTTTGGCCCGCACAGTCTGATCTCGTTCTAGCTCGCTCGAAGTCCCGGCACTCACCCTCATTGGTGAGTGCCGGGAGTTTTTTCTTTGATCGTTTTCTAATGAGGACCGTTTCTGTCCGCAATGACTTCTAACGTAGTTCTCACAGGGCAAAGAACCCACGAGCGAAGGAAAAACATCATGAACGCACCGACCACCACCGTCACCGGCGAGCGCGCGGATCTCCTCCAGAGCCTGCGTCAACATCGTGAATTCCTTCTCTTCACGGTCAAGGACCTCACCGACGAGCAGGCTGCTTCGAGGCCGACCGTGAGCGAACTGTGCCTAGGCGGATTGATCAAGCATGTGGGTCAGGCGGAGAAGGGTTGGGTCGACTTCATTCTGGAAGGCCCGGCCGGACTTGGCGGGGACTTCGACCCGACCCAGTGGTCGGAAGAGATGCAACAGGAACGGGCGAACGAATTTGCCATGGTCGAGGGTGAAACCTTGGCAAGCATCGTTTCCGAGTACGAAGGGATCGCGGCCAGGACCGACCAGTTGGTGGCCTCGCTGGACAGCCTCGACATCTCTCATCCACTTCCGAGCGCTCCGTGGTTCGAAGCCGGCGCTCGCTGGTCAGCGCGGCGCGCATTGCTGCACATCATCGCCGAGACGGCCCAGCATGCGGGCCACGCAGACATGCTTCGTGAAGCCATCGACGGATCCAAGACGATGGGTTGATCGACAGCTCGATCAACCGGGATGTTTACACATCACACAAATATGTAACACTAGTGTCTATGAGCACCGAAAAGTCTGCCTTGCAACCGCCGATGCAGTGGGACGCCTGGGGCGATCCGGCCAAGAAGCGTGAACTGTCGGACGCAGTCACATCATTGTTGACCGGATTTCTCGGTGTGTCCGCACCGACTCGCTCGCGCCTCGCCATCGAAGACGTTCAGGTGACTCCGTCCGCCCTGGCTCAGTCGCACGTCGAGGCGCTGGCTGGGCTGGTCGGGGCCGAGTACGTCAGCACCGAGGATTCGGATCGAATCCTTCGGGCCGGTGGCAAGAGCACCCCGGATCTGCTTCGCCGTCGTAGCGCCGAGCCGCAGGACGCACCGGACGCAGTCGTCACTCCAGGGACAGACGCAGAGGTCGAGCAGGTTCTCCGATACTGCTCTGCCAACCGGATCGCAGTGGTCCCGTTCGGTGGTGGCACCAGCGTCGTCGGCGGGCTCGATCCCATTCGTGACGGGTTCGACGCAGTTCTATCTCTCGATCTGCGCAGGTTCGATCAGCTCGTCGGGTTGGACGAGGAATCGGGCATCGCGACGTTCGGCGGCGGAACCACCGGCCCACGGGCCGAGGAGCTTCTGCGTGAGCACGGTTTCTCGGTCGGGCACTTCCCACAGAGCTTCCTGTTCGCCACTCTGGGCGGGTTTGCCGCCACCCGGTCTTCGGGGCAGGCGTCGGCTGGATACGGACGTTTCGAGGACATGGTTCAGGGCCTCACCGTTGTCACCCCGAGTGGTGTGATCGAGACCGGGCGTGCGCCGGCATCTGCCGCAGGTCCCGATCTGGGTGAGCTTTTTGTCGGCTCCGAGGGGACATTCGGCGTCATCACGCACGTGCGTGTGCGGGTTCACCGCCTGCCCGAGACCACCGTGCGCGAAGGGTGGAGCTTCCCCGACTTCGCCACCGGCGCAGCAGCATTGCGTGAGCTGGTCCAGGAAGGATCGGCTCCGACAGTATTGCGGTTGTCCGACGAGGCCGAGAGTGGCGTGAATCTGGCGACTACCGACAAGATCGGCGAGAACGCTTTCACGGGTGGTTGCCTCGGCATCACCACCTACGAGGGCACCGCTTCGCACACCGCTGAACGGATGGCGGAGGCCCGAGCAATTCTCACCGCTCACGGCGGCACGTCTCTCGGCGAGGAGCCCGGAAACAGCTGGGAACACGGGCGATTCGATGCGCCGTATCTGCGTGACGCTCTGCTCGACGTCGGCGCACTGTGTGAAACCCTCGAGACAGCAACCACCTGGGGTAACCTCGCGAACTTGCGCTCCTCGGTCACCGAAGCGCTGACCAAGGCTCTCGTCGAGCAGGGGACTCAGCCGCTCGTCATGTGCCACATTTCTCACACGTACAAGACCGGTGCTTCGCTGTACTTCACAGTAGTCAGCGCGCAGACCGAGGATCCGATCGCTCAGTGGCACAAGGCGAAAACTGCCGCTGGCGATGCGATCATCGCCGCCGGTGGCACGATCACCCATCATCACGCAGTCGGAGCTGACCATCGCCCGTGGATGAAGGACGAGATCGGCGAATTGGGCGCGAATATCCTTCGCGCAGTGAAGAATGCAGTTGACCCTGCCGGCATCCTCAATCCTGGAAAGCTGATTCCGTGACCGAAACCCGCAGTCAGATCGAGAAGGTTACCGTCCTGATCAATCCGATGGCGGGACATGGTCACGCGCCTGCGGCCGGACGCAAAGGTGTTGCGCGACTGCGTGCTCGGGGAGTTGCCGTCACCGAGATTATCGGAACCGATGCCGACGACGCCAAGAAGTTGGCGCGTCGTGCGATCGAGGAGGGTACCGACGCGCTGGTGGTGGTCGGCGGTGACGGTGCCATCAGCATCGGATTGCAGGCTGCCGCGTTGACCGATACTCCTATCGGACTCATCCCGGCGGGCACCGGTAACGATCACGCCCGTGAGTTCGGCATTCCCACAGGCGATCCCGAGGCAGCCGCCGATGTGATCGCCGACGGCGTCGTGCAGCAGTCCGACCTGGCGAAGATCACGCTTGCCGACGGTTCCGTCGTCTGGTCGGGAACGATCATCGCGAGCGGATTCGATTCGCTGGTCAGTGAACGGGCCAATCGGATGTCGTGGCCCAAGGGACCGATGCGCTACAACTTGGCGATGCTCGCCGAGTTGGCGAAGATGAAGCCGCTGCCGTACCGGATCGAACTCGACGACGAGGTCATCACGGTGGACGCGACGCTCGTGGCTGTCGGCAACGGCCGCTCGTACGGTGGCGGCATGCTCATCACTCCGGGCGCGTCGAAGTCTGATGGGTTGCTGGATCTGACCGTCGTCGGGCACGGTTCGAGGTTGCGTCTGGTGCGCCTGTTTCCGCGGGTGTACAAGGGAACTCACGTCTCCTTGGATGCGGTACAGACGTATCGGTCGAAGAAGGTCCGGTTGGTCTCCGAGGGCATCATCGCCTACGCGGACGGCGATCGGGTGGGGCCGTTGCCCATCACGATCGAGGCAGTTCCCATGGCGCTCAACATCTTGACGCACACTCGGATCTGAGTTGGTTCTGCCGGTCACGCGGTAGCAGTGGTGTAAGACTTCTCGGATGAACGAATCGAGGAAGTCGGTGCACCGCCGCACTGCGTGGACGTCGGAGCGGTGGCAGCTCACCACCGACATCCCCTTGACCGCTGCGGCCGGCCTGTTCTTGGTGGCGTACGCGTACCAAGTCCTGGCGCAACCGACTGGCTTCCCGCATCGCCTGACCGAAATGGATCATGTGGGCCGCGTGGTTCGTATTTGCCGTCGACTACGCAGTTCGCCTGTGGTTGGCTCCTGCACGCGGTCGCTGGTTCGTCAGGCATCTCTTGGATTTGGCGATGGTGGTGCTACCCATGCTGCGTCCCTTGCGCCTCCTTCGATTGGTCACCCTGCTTGCAATAGTCCACCGCTCGAGCGGGCAAAGCTTGCGTGGACGAGTGGTTGTTTACGCCACCGGGGCTACGGCCTTGCTGATCGGTGTCGCGGCACTGGCCATGCTCGACGCCGAGCGGCACGCTGAGGGCGCCGCCATCACGTCGTACGGGACGGCGTTGTGGTGGGCGATGGAGACGGTTACGACCGTCGGTTACGGAGACATGGCTCCTGTCACTACAACCGGGCGCCTGATCGCCGGAGCGTTGATGATCGGCGGAATTGCATTGCTGGGCATCGTGACTGCCACACTCGCTTCCTGGTTGGTCGAGCGAGTGGCGGAACAGGACGAGGCAGGGCAGGCCGCGACGCGTAAGCAGGTGGCAGATCTGTCCGTGGAGGTCCGAGCTTTGGCCACCCGCACGCACCGAGTCGATCTCGCGTCCGTCGATACCGATTCGCTGCGTCGCGAACTGGCGTCGAGGGGAGTCGTGGCGCAGCATGCACCTTCGGACAATTGACCCGCAGTACAGCAAACAATAGAACGATGGTCTGATAATCTTGCGTGATGGTGGCGACCCATGGATTCCAGCGCGCGCGCAGGCCCGAGCAGATCGAAGCACGTCGGTGCGCGATTCTCGACGCAGCTCGCGCGATGCTCGGGTCCAAGCCAGTCGCAGACATCAGTCTGCGTGAGCTCAGTGAGAGCGTCGGCCTCGCGAAGTCGAACGTGCTCCGGTACTTCGACAGTCGCGAGGCCATCTTTCTCGAAGTGCTCGACGAGAACTGGGTAGCGTGGCTGGACGGGTTGTCCGAGTCGTTGACTTCGACCGGTGGCGACTCACCGTTTGCCGCTGAAATTCATGTGGCATCCGCGGTTGCGGAATCGCTTGTCTCACAGCGATTACTGTGCGAGTTGATGAGTGTCATGGCCGGTGTCCTCGAAAGAAACATCTCCGTCGACTTCGCCCGTGACTTCAAGAAGCGGGCGACGGTCAACTCGGGAAGGTTTGCGTCGCTGGTTCATTCGCAACTGCCCCATCTCTCGGAGGGCGACGCCGCTCAATTCGCCAAGGTAACCCTGGTGATCGTTGCCGGCTTGTGGCCGACTGCCGAGCCGACTGAATCCATGGTCGTCGTACTGAACGAGATGCAGGCGCCCCCGGCCTCCGACATGTTCGCAGTCGGCCTGCGTGAAGGTCTGATCAACCAGCTCGTCGGGTTGTCGGCGCGAGCGGCAACCCGAACGAGCTGAGAACGATCAGGCGCTGTGCAGCGTCAGAACGGTTATCTCGCTCGGTGCGAACACCCTGAAGGGTGGACCCCAGAATCCGGTTCCCCGGCTGGTGTACAGCTGCGTACGTTCTCCGTGCCTGGTAAGCCCGTGCACCGACGGTTGATCGAGTTTCACCAGAAAGTTGAAGGGCCAGATCTGTCCGCCGTGGGTATGACCGGCGAGCTGCAGATCCACTCCCGCGGAAGCGGACTGAGTAACCTGCTTCGGTTGGTGGGCGAGCATCAGGATCGGCAATTCGGGGTCGGAGCCGGCCAGGGCCATGTCGAAGTTCGCGCCGTGCCCGTCCAGTTTCGATCCCAACGCTGTCGCATCGTCGACTCCGGCGATGACCAGTCTGTCTCCGCCCTTGGTGACGACGAGGTGGCGGTTGTGCAGCGCGTCCCAGCCGATCGAGGTCATGTAGTCGAGCCACTCCTGAGCCTCGTGGAAGTACTCGTGATTGCCGGTCACGTAGACGCGAGCGAGCCCGGCTTCGACCGATGCGAGGGGGGTCGCTTGGCCGAGGCGCTGCTCTACCGTTCCGTCGGCGATGTCACCGACGTGGGCCACGATGTCGGCGTCGAGATCGTTGACTGCCGCGATCACGCGCTCGGACCACTTCTCGCGATTGATCGGCCCGAAGTGAGTGTCGGTGATCGCGACTACCCGAAGTTTGTCCATCCCCGCACCAAGGCGGGGGATGGTGACGTCGACCTGCTTGATCCGTGGCAGTCTCATGGCTTCCCGGTAGCCCCAGATCAGCAGAAGGGCCGAGATGATCAGTGCGGCAACGGCGACAATTCTCGATCGAAGCGGGTCATCCACGCCGCCGACGAGCAGTCCGAGCCTCAGAACTTCGCCGAGCAGGGTCCACACGAACACGACCCAGATGATTCCGAGGAGGGCGTCGCCGATCAGGCGAACTGGATCGCGGTCGGTGTGTCCGTGGCTGAGCACCATGCTCGCAGGCAGGGCGATCAAGAGGGCGGCAAACAGAACGGTGCCGAAAACTGCCACCGCCGTCGGCCAGTCCGGCCGGATGAACAAGCTCCACCATGGGTACACGAACAACAGAGCCAAGATCGACGCGACAATCGCGGATATGGCAACGATCCGCAACGGTCTGCGGCGCGGAACTCGAGCGACGTCGGTCGCCTGGGGTGTAGTCACCCCGTCCAGAGTAAAGGTCCACTGGTCTATTAACAAGGGGACAGTGGTCCGCTATCGGGATGTCGGTGTTCTCGGATAGATTTCCGAACGTTGAAACTCGGCCAGTGATCAGGTGGGTGGCGCATGGAGAAGTACGACGTCAAGAAGGCATACAAGGATCTCTACTCGCCTGGGCGCCGCGATTTTGCCCTCGTGACCGTTCCCCGCTTCGGCTACTTCGCCGTCGACGGTCACGGCGACCCCAACACTGCCACCGAGTACTCCGAGGCGCTCGAAGCGCTGTATTCGGTGTCCTACTCGGCAAAATTCGCTAGCAAGAAGGAATTGGATCGCGACTTCGTCGTTGGCCCGCTGGAAGGGTTGTGGCGGGCAGATGATCCCGAGGTGTTCGTGACACGGGACAAGGCGGCTTGGGATTGGACGATGATGATCTCGCAGCCGGAGTGGATCACGGCGGCCGAACTGTCTGCGGCGATTACAGCAGTCCGAGCCAAAGCCGTCCGGGCCAAGAAGAACGTGGCCGCTCTGGACAAGGTCAGGTTCCTCGAATTGGAGGAGGGCCTGTCCGTCCAGATTCTTCACGTAGGTTCCTACGACGACGAGGCCCCCACCTTGGACCGCTTGCACAACACGTTCATCCCGTCGAACGGCTTCAGTTTCAACGGCGATCATCACGAGATCTACCTCAGTGATGCGCGCCGGACGCCGCCCGAGAAACTGAAGACGGTTCTGCGTCAGCCTGTTTCGAGGTAGTAATCAGGGCTCGAGGCCGCGCAACTTCTCGAGGTCGCGTCGCTCGCGCTTGGTCGGTCTGCCGGCGCCACGATCACGTCGCGGAATGGACGCGATCAGTTCGGGCGGTGGTGGGGGCGGCGAATTGTCCTGCAGGCAATCGGCGGCCAGCACCGCGCTGACTCGCTTCGTGATCGGCTTGACCACGACGACAATGCGTTCGATGCCGGATACACGCACCCGCACCTCGTCGCCGGCTTTCACCTGCTGAGCCGCCTTTGCCGACGTTCCATTGACCCGAACGTGTCCCGATCGGCAGGCCGTCGCCGCCTGCGAGCGTGTCTTGAACAGCCGAACCGCCCACGTCCAGCTGTCCACGCGGACACTGATCGCGTCGGAGGGGAGTTGGGCTGGCACGCACTCCAGCCTACCGACGAGTGCTCACAGACCCTGCGCGCGGATGCCCGAGTAGGCGCGCGGTGCATACCGCAGTCGTAGCGGCAGCAGATGCCAGAACCGATCTGTCAATGTCAGGAAGCGGGCGAACCAGAAGTACATCCGTTCGTCGCGCGGCGTCCATTCCCATTCAAGGGTCTTGCGTGCCTTCTCCGGCATCAGTG
The DNA here is from genome assembly GCF_030407755.1 of Rhodococcus sp. APC 3903. Lineage (NCBI taxonomy): Bacteria > Bacillati > Actinomycetota > Actinomycetes > Mycobacteriales > Nocardiaceae > Rhodococcus > Rhodococcus sp. APC 3903. The sequence continues at coordinate 116,373 of NZ_JASDCV010000018.1, read as the reverse complement.
CCTTGCCGATCCAGTTCGCCACGGCCATCGTGGGGCGAGAGCTAAGACGCCACAGCCACGTCGGAACCTTCGGAGCCGGTGCGATGTCGTGCTCGGCGATGCGCGTCGACCATTTTGTGGTGTGGGTGTTGATCAGGTGGTTGTCGAGCATGTCTTCCCAATACGTGCGGAAGCTGGCGTAATCGTCGAAAGCCGGTCGATCGGTGAGTCCGTAACAGCGCCACCAGGTTACGGCCTCACGGACAAGTTGGTCCTTCTGCTCCTGCGTGAACTTCTTGTACGCGAATCGCTCGTTGAAATCGAGAATCACCTCGAAGAACGTGACGTGTGTCCACCAGAAAGTGTCAGGAGTGAGGGCATGGTAGCGCCCGCCGGTTTCGTCGATTCCTTTGAGATCGGTGTGGAAGTTGCGAACGAGCGTGCCTGTGTCCTCTTCGGTCCGGTCGTACACGACGCCGTAGATGGGCGGCAGTGAGCGGAACAGGCGGTCGAGCGGGTTGTCGAAGAAATTCGAATGATCTTGCAGCGCTCCGCTTACCGCGGGGTGCATGTTCTGCAGGGTGCCTGCGCGTCCGAGGTACAGCAGGCCGCGAACGTCGCCGAAGTGTGTCCATGTCAGAGAGCCGGGGCCGATCGGATCGGCTCGTAGTTCTCGAGGCTTCGATCGACGAGTGCCCGTGTCTGCGTCGCTGCTCATCTGGGTGCCCCTCCGCCTGCCATCATGTGACAACGGTTGTTGTCACATGATGACTTTTACTGCGCTACGCGAATTTGTCAATCGATTCGACAAGATCTGTCCGAAAACAACTCCGGCCCCTCACCTGCAACAGGTGAGGGGCCGGAAGAGTGAAGCGGTCGGACTCAGGCGTATTCGTAGAACCCGCGACCGGTCTTCTTGCCGAGACGACCGGCGTCGACCATGCGGCGAAGCAGCGCCGGCGGAGCGTAGTGCGGTTCTGCGAATTCCGCGTACAGGGACTCTGCCGCTGCGAGGGCAATGTCGAGACCGACGGTGTCGAGCAGCGTCAGCGGACCCATCGGGTAACCGCAGCCGCCCTTCATGGCCTCGTCGATGTCTTCTGCTGTGGCGTAGCCGGATTCGAGCATCCGGACTGCCTGGCACAGGTAAGGGATGAGCAGAGCGTTGACGATGAAGCCCGAGCGGTCGCCCGCGCGAACCGTCTTCTTACGCAACGTGTTCTTGGCGTAGTCGGTGACGGCGAGGACGGTCTCTTCGGACGTCGTGAGGCTGACCACGATCTCCACGAGCGGCATGACCGGCACGGGGTTGAAGAAGTGAACGCCCACAACCTGGCCAGGGCGCGAGGTGGCCTTGGCGATCTTGATGACGGGGATCGACGAGGTGTTGGTCGCCAGAATGCCTGCAGGCTTGACGATCTTGTCGAGCTTGCCGAAGATCTCGTACTTGAGAGCTTCGATCTCGGGAGCCGCCTCGATCACCAGGTCGCGATCGGCGAACTCTTCCATGTCCAGGGTGACGCGAACGCGTGCGATGGCGGCGTCGGCGTCTTCCTGCGTGATCTTGCCCTTGGCTACGCCGCGGTTGATCGACTTGGCGATCCGTTCGCGAGCAGCGGCGGCAAATTCTTCCTTGGTTTCGAGCACCAGTACCGAGCTACCGGCTTTTGCACAAACTTCGGCAATGCCGGCACCCATGGTGCCGCCGCCGATTACGCCTACGAGTTCCACGATTCTCCTCAAGATTCTTCAGACAGGGGTCAAGCCCCCGTGCGCGGTTAAGGAGTCTATGGACTGCCTGACCGCGCACAGGGCCGGAGGCCCTACTTCAGTAGCGCACGCGACATCACGACGCGCTGAATCTGGTTGGTGCCTTCGTAGATCTGCGTGATCTTGGCGTCGCGCATCATGCGCTCGACCGGGAAGTCGGTGGTGTAGCCGGCGCCACCGAACAGCTGCACGGCGTCGGTGGTGACCTCCATGGCAACGTCCGAAGCGAAGCACTTCGCCGCAGCGGAGATGAAACCGAGGTTCTTCTCGCCGCGCTCGGCGCGAGCAGCGGAGGTGTAGACCATCAGACGTGCGGCTTCGACCTTCATTGCCATGTCCGCGAGCATGAACTGAACAGCCTGGAAGTCGCTGATGGACTTGCCGAACTGCTTGCGATCCTTGGTGTATGCCAGAGCCGCGTCGAGTGCGCCCTGGGCCAGGCCGACAGCCTGAGCGCCGATGGTGGGACGCGTGTGGTCGAGGGTCTCGAGTGCCGTCTTGAAGCCGGTGCCCGGTTCGCCGATGATGCGGTCACCGGGGATGCGGCAGTTCTCGAAGTACAGCTCAGCGGTGGGGGAGCCCTTGATGCCGAGCTTCTTTTCCTTCGGTCCGACGACAAAGCCCTCGTCGTCCTTGTGGACCATGAAAGAGGAGATGCCGTTTGCGCCCTTGTCGGGATCGGTGACAGCCATGACGGTGTACCAGGTCGACTTGCCGCCGTTGGTGATCCAGCACTTGGAACCGTTGAGGATCCAGTCGTCGCCGTCAGCCTTCGCGCGGGTACGCATCGAAGCGGCGTCGGATCCGGCTTCACGCTCGGACAGTGCGTACGACGCCATTCCGCCGTTCACGAGGTCCGGGAGCACCTTGGACTTGAGCTCTTCGGAACCCTTGAGGATCAGGCCCATGGTGCCGAGCTTGTTCACGGCGGGGATCAGCGAGGAGGAGCCACAGACGCGGGCGACTTCCTCGATGACGATGCAGGTGGCGACGGAGTCGGCGCCCTGGCCGTCGTAAGCCTCGGGAACGTGGATTGCGTTGAAGCCCGACGCGTTGAGAGCGGTGAGTGCTTCCTCGGGAAAGCGTGCGTTCTCGTCGACGTCCTTGGCGTACGGCGCGATTTCCTTCTCGGAGAGTCCGCGGATAGCAGCCCGCAGTTCGTCGTGCTCTTCGTTCAACGCGAAGAGATTGAAATCCGGGTTTCCTGCCATGGGAACGCTCCTTGGTGAAGGTGGCTTGAAGGCGGTCGGTGCGGCTCCGGCGTTACCGACGAGATTCGCGGACAGACCGGTGCCAATGACCCCAGTCAAACACGGCACTGAGTGCCAGGTCAAGGGATGGGCGTGTGAAGTTCCGGTGCACGATCGGTGTCAGCCGAGTTGTTCGTGGATTTTTCTGCTGATCTCCTCGGCGGAGGTGCCCGGGGGAAATGCCACTACCAGCACAGACTTCGATTCTGGCGTGCTGGTCTTGGACCCGGGTGCCACGCCGTACGTCCGCCGAACGTCGAGCAATGCCTGGCTCAGCGCTTCGGCTGTGGCGTCTTCGTCGCCTTTGATCATGCTTCGCAAGAGGTAGTTGTGGCACGCGGTGACAGCTGCGGCAAAACCGACAACCTCGAGGACCGGTTCGCGGGGAACAGCGCTGCGCAGGTAGTCGACGAATAGGCGCTCATAGCGGAATCCGGTGACGAGTTCGCGGTCGCGAAGAGCTGGAACATGCTGTACGACGCGGTATCGCCGCATCGAAAGGTCACGGTTCCGGCGGAAGAAATCGAAGACCAGTCCCGCGGCCTCGCACACGGACGCCCAGGGGTCGGCGGAATCGGACGCGAGGAACTCGGCGACGTGTTCGAGGAGGGACTCGTGATCGGCGAAGATCACGTCTTCCTTGGAGCGGAACTGCCGGAAGAACGTCCGGCGCGACACACCGGCGGCAGCGGCGATCTGCTCGACGGTGGTGGCTTCGTACCCGTTCTCCGAGAACAACCGGATCGCTTGAGACGCGACGTGTACCCGAAACTGTGCGGGGTCAGTTCCGGGCAGGTCTGCGCGTTCACTCATGGGGACAAGTATTGCGCCTGTTCGCGCCATCCCGGTGTGGCGGGCAGCAACCGCATGCCGATCGGTTCCATCTCAACGGTGTGCGGTGGACGTGAATTGGTAGGTTGCCGCCTCGACGATCTCGTCAGGGGTAATAGCGATCTCCTCGTTCAGCCACGCGGTGACCAATTCGGCAAGGCCCCCGACGAAGAGCAGTCCGTTGATCTGACCTTGATGAGATGGCCAAGCTCGGTCGCCGTACATTCGCGAGGCTTCGTCCGCGACCATTTGCGCGAAGCCGTGCAGTACCGCGCGCCGGTGTGCGCGAAGGGGCTCGTATGCAGCGGATTCGATCATTGCCACACGCCCCTTGCGGGGATCGTCGGTGAGGAGGGTGACGAACGACGCGATGGCATCTCGTACGCGCTGCTCGAGCGTCCCGTCGCTCGCTCGTAGTGCGGTCAGGCCGGCGTCGCGAACCTCGTCGGCAATTCCGTCCAGGATTGTTTTCAGCAGTTCGTCTCTGCTGGAAAAACTTTCGTAAAAGTAGCGTTCCGTCAACTTGGCTCGCGCACAGATCGCGGTCATCGTGGCGCCTCGACTGCCTGCGACAGCGAATAGTTCCAGCCCTGCCTCTAGCAAGCTCTCGCGCCGCAATGCTGAGCGCTGGTCGCCGCTGAGGCCGGCATACCGCCGCGGCGTCGGAGAAGTCATAGGTCGATATTGACAGACGCAACCACTGTGACGCAGACTACAGTCCATCTGACAGGATGCACTGTCAGATTGAGCGAGAGTAGAGGTCGCAGTGTCCAAGATCCTGGCTCGTCCCCCCGTGAACTCGCAGTTGCACCCGATTTCGGGCCGTTCCGGGCTGCCTCTCGTCGGGCACGCTCTTGCATACATCCGCGATCCACTCGCATTGATGCAAGAGAACTGGGATCGATACGGCGAGGTCTCTTGGTTCTCGATGGTCGGTCGGCAGTGGATCGCTGTTCTCGGACCCGACGCGTGCCAGGAAGTGCTGCAGAACAAAGATCGGGCTTTTGTGAACAGCGACGGCTGGTCGGTGCTTATCGGCCCCTTTTTTCACGGTGGGCTGATGCTTCTCGATTCGGAAGAACATCTACGGCATCGTCGAATCATGCAGCAGGCGTTCACTCGGACTCGGATCGAGAAGTCTGTCGACGTTCTCAATCCGGCAATCGACTCGGCGCTCGACACATGGACCCCCACTGACGGATTTCGTGCATACACAGCACTGAAGACACTCACCCTCGATCTTGCCACCGACATCTTCATGGGCGGTGCGGAAGGAAGTACCGAAAGCGAAATATCTTCGGTGAAAAAGGCTTTCGTGGATTGTGTGCAGGCGGCTACTTCTCTGGTCCGCTACCGCGTGCCGGGGACCAGATGGAAGCGAGGACTCGACGGCCGCCGGGTCCTGGAAGACTTCTTTCGTCGCTACCTGCCGGCGCGTCGAGCTCGCGCAACCGATGATCTGTTCTCCGTGCTCTGTCACATCGAATCCGAAGCGGGACAACGCTTCAGTGACGACGAAGTGATCGACCATATGATCTTCCTCCTGATGGCCGCACACGACACTTCGACGATCACCCTTTCCACGATGATGCAATATCTAGGTCAACATCCGAAGTGGCAGGACAGGTGCCGTGCCGAGTCGCTCGCTCTGGGGACCTCGACGCCCAGCTATGCAGATCTCGACGGCCTGAGCAGCCTTGACCTGGTGATGAAGGAATGCCTCCGACTCGTCTCTCCCGTACCGGTCATGGCGCGGCGAGCGGTCCGCGACACTCAAGTACGGGGTCACTTCGTGCCTGCGGGAACGTATGTTTCTGTCGCCCCTCACTTCACGCACCACATGGCGCAGTACTGGCCTGATCCCGAGCGTTTCGATCCCGAACGTTTCGCCGAGAATCGACGCGAAGACAAGGTTCATCGGTACGCGTGGGAACCGTTCGGAGGTGGAGTGCACAAATGCCTGGGAATGCACTTCGCCGGCGCCGAGATCAAGGCAATCATGCACCACCTCCTCATGCGCTTCGACTGGAACGTCGACGCAGATTACGTCGCTCCGCTCGACTTCACGTCCTTGCCGTTCCCTTCGGACGGGCAACCTGTCGATCTGCGCCGGCGTCACACTTCGGTGCGCTGAGACCCTACGGCCGAATTACTTCGACGCACGCAATTGGAACTTGAGAACCTTGCCGGTCGGGGTGCGAGGAAGGTCGAGTGGAAAGACGATGTCGCGGGGAACCTTGTACCCGGCCAGCAATGCACGGGTGTGCTCGACGATGTCTTCGGCGGAAGCCTGTAATCCCTTGCCCAGCACCACGAATGCCTTCGGGCGCTCGCCCCACTTCTCGTCGGGAACGCCGACGACTGCCACGTCGATCACGGCAGGATGACTCATGATCGCCTGCTCCACCTCGACGGTGGAGATGTTCTCGCCGCCCGAGATGATGATGTCCTTCGCGCGGTCCTTGAGCTGGACGTAACCGTCGGGATGCATGACGCCGAGGTCGCCGGAATGGAACCAACCACCGGCAAATGCTTCGGCGGTCGCGGCCTCGTCACGGTAGTAACCGAGCATCACGTTGTTGCCGCGGAGCACGATCTCACCCATGGTCTGGCCGTCGGCGGGAACGTCGTTCATCTCGGCATCGACAACGCGAGCATTTTCGGCCTGCACCATGCCGACTCCCTGACGGGAGAGAAGTGCGGCGCGCTCGGACTGCGGCTTGTCGTCCCAGGCTTCCTGGTACTCGCAGATCGTGTAAGGGCCGTATACCTCGGTGAGGCCGTAGACGTGGACGACGGTGACACCGATGTCTTCGAGTTTTCCGATGATCGTCGGTGACGGGGGAGCGCCGGCGGTGGTGATGTGCAGGGCGTCGACCTTGTGGGCCTGGTCCGCGTCGGCGATGGTGGAGCAGACGGTAGGAGCGCCGCACAGATGCGTCACGCCCAGATTGTCGATGGCGTCCCAGATCGCGTCGGCGCGGACCGCGCGCAGGCAGATGTGTGTGCCTGCGGCCTGAGTGACGGCCCACGGCGTGCACCACCCGTTGCAGTGGAACATCGGCAGTGTCCACAGATACTTCGTCGCTCCGTCGAAGCCGTTGTGGAATGTCTCGCCGAGCGAGTTCAGGTATGCCCCGCGGTGGGAGTACATGACGCCCTTGGGTTTTCCGGTGGTGCCAGAGGTGTAGTTGATGGCGATGCACTGCTGCTCGTCGTCGACGCCCCAGTACAGTGGCTGATCGGCGAGAGCTTCACCTTCGGCAATCAGATCGGCGTACTGCCCGGTGACGATTCCGGTGGGGACCTCCGGGTAGGGCACGGTGGAGTCCGGGATCTCGATGATCTCGCGCAGGCTCGTCACGTTCGCCTTGGACGAGGTGACCGAGCCGACGAATTCGGAGTCGACGAACAGGATCGTGGTTCCCGAGTGATCGAGGATGTACTCGAGTTCGGGACCGGCGAGGCGTGAGTTCAGGGCGATCAGGACTCCGCCGGCGAGTGGGACGGCAAAATGCGCGAACAGCATCTCGGGAACGTTCGGCGCCAGGTACGCAACGCGGTCACCGGGCTGAATGCGTTGACGCAGGACGCGGGCCAGCGCTGCGACCTCGTCACCGAACTCTCGGTACGTGTAGCTCCGGTCGCCGTGAATGACGGCGGTACGATCGGGGAACACCGCAGTGCTGCGCTCGAGAAAGCGCAGCGGACTGAGCGGGGTGTTGTTGGCTGCGAGAGCTGTCGAGACAGACACGGTTCCTCCGAAGGCGACGTGACACGGTTGGTGTCACGGTAGTTGTGATCGGCACTACAAATGGCCTGGATGCACGCTATTGCCCAGTCAAAGGTGCCGCTACCCTCTGAATTGGGTATGTGGAGGTGAGAGTGAGCAGGGTACTGAGACCGAGCGACGACGACGCGTTGCGCGCCGAACTGCGTCGACTGCACCCCCGAACCGAGTTGCCGGTTCTGTTCGGCGGTTGTGTCGACGACCGGTCGCTGACCATCACCGGCTACGTCGGGACTCGTAGCAACATCCTGCGAAATTTGAAGATCGACGCCGAATGCGGACTCGGTGGTCGTGCGATCGCAGAACAACGACCGGGCGCGGTGCAGGACTACGCGAACTCGTCGCACATCACCCACGACTACGACTACGAAGTGGGCACCGAAGCCATCGAATCCTTGATGGCAGTCCCGATCGTCGTACGCGGGGTTACTCGCGGAGCGATCTACGGAGGACTGCGCGCCAACCTGCCGATCGGCGACGTGATCGCCGAGACGATGATGCGATCGTCGTACGCGTTGGCCCGCGAATTCGAGATTCGCGACGAAGTGGATCGTCGGGTGGCGATGCTCGATACCGCTGCGGTGGAACATGGTTCGAATCGCGATGCCCTGATATCCGAAGGGTTGACCGAGAGCGTCCTGGCGCTCGGCGAGATCGCGGCGAACCTCGAGGACATGGCTCTCAGCGCGCAGGTCCTCGCCGTCGAGGCAAAGTTGCGGGCGTTGGCGTCGCCGAACCCTTCCGCGAACACTCCAGTCGCGAACACCGTTGTCCTGTCGCCCCGCGAGCGGGAGGTGATGGGCTACGTAGCTCTGGGACTGCGCAATGCCGAGATCGCCGAGAGGTTGTCCCTGAGCGTCGAAACGATCAAGACGTACATGCGGAATCTGATGGGAAAACTCGACGTCCGCAGTCGGCACGAAGCAGTTGTGGAAGCGCGGCGGCAGGGCTTGATTCTGTAAGGCTGAATCGGTGGGCCGGTCCCGCCAAGCGGAATTTCAAAGCTACGCCTTCGCCATGGTTGGTATGACGGACCTCACTATCGGCAGAGTTCGACACGAGTGATGAGGGCATCGATGCAGGATTTGTTCGACAACAACGACATGACCGGCCTGGCCGAAGCGATCAAGAGCGGCGACGTCTCCGCCAAGGAAGTTCTCGAGTTCAGCCTGGACAGACTCGACGAGCGCAACCCGGCAGTCAACGCGGTGATCAGTGAGCGTCGCGAGGAGGCACGCAACGAGGTATCAGGCGGCTTGCCGGAAGGTCCACTGCACGGCGTCCCGTTCGTGATCAAAGACCTGGGCATGGACGTCGCAGGATTGCCGAGCACCAACGGATCTCGATTGTTCGCCGATGCTGTGGCAGAGAAAGATTCGACGCTCGTGGAGCGGTACCGTGAGGCTGGTCTGGTTGTCATCGGCAAGACGAACACCCCGGAGTTCGGTAAGAATGCGAGTACCGAACCTGCGCTGTTCGGGCCTACCCACAACCCTTATGCCCTTGATCGTTCACCCGGCGGATCTTCGGGTGGCACAGCTGTAGCTGTTGCCGTCGGGATCGTGCCCGGCGGCCATGCCAGTGACGGCGGTGGATCGATCCGTATTCCCGCATCGGCCTGTGGCTTGGTAGGCCTCAAGCCCAGCCGTGGACGTACTCCGACGGCACCGGCGCGCACGCTGTTCTCGTCGCCGATGAGTGTTCATCACGCACTCACCCGAAGTGTCCGCGACACTGCACTGCTTCTCGATCTCTCCGCCGGACCGACTGTCGGCGATCCTTACGTGATCCTGGCGCCGAAGCGGCCGTACGTCGAGGAAGTTGGTGCGGATCCCGGACGGTTGCGGATCGGTCTGAGTAACACTCTTCCTGATGGCACCCCGGTGGACCCGCAGTGCTCGGCCGTCACAACCAGTGTTGCCGGCCTGCTCGAAGACCTCGGTCACGATGTGACCGAGAGTGCCCCGAACTTTCCGCTCGATGCGCTCACTGCCGGGCTTTCCGTGTTGATGGGCATTCCGATGACGATCGAGGTCGACGAACGACTCGAGGCCCTGAACCGCGCAATCCGCGACGACGACCTCGAGCCGATGGCTCGGATGATCTACGACCGCGCGAAGTCCGAAAGTGCGACGAACGTAGTCAAGGCATTGCAGGAACTCGAGCGGGCCGCCCAGGTGATCGGTGCGTTCTTTGTCGATCACGACCTGTTGCTGACGCCGACGATGGCTCGACCGGCAGCTCCGCTCGGTCTGCTCGATACGGCAAATCCCATGTCGATCTGGGAGCATTCGGCCGGGTACAGCGGTTTGACCAGTCCGTTCAACAGTTCAGGTCAGCCCGCGATTTCCTTGCCGATGGGTCATGACACGGCCGGCGTTCCTATCGGCGTGCAGTTGGTGGGTGCGTTCGGGCGTGAAGATTTGCTGATCCGGGTTGCGTCGCAGCTCGAGGTGGCGCGCCCGTGGAGCATTGCCCCAGTGTGGCCGCCCGTCCCGGCGTAGCCCCGGCACCGTCGAAGAGTCGAGAACACCGTACTTTTCACCCGTCGAGGGTGAATGTGGGCCGTCCCGAAACGCATACAGTTCGGAAGGACAGCCCTATCCGGTATCGGTGAAGGAGTCTCTCGATGAGCCAGTTCCAACCAGACAGTCCGGCGACTCCCGCCGTCAATGCAAAACGACTGTGGGCGGGCGGGGCCGCAACTGCGCTCGTCGCGGCCCTGGCCGCGGTCGTCGGACTACTGATCGTGCGGGGAATCCTCGACACTCCGGTCATCACACCGGAGCGGATGCCGGGGAATTCCCAAGCCGGCTCGCTTGCTCTCAGCGCCGCGATCGCAGCGCTGGTCGCTACCGCACTTCTGCATGCGTTGATGGTGTCGACGCCACGTGCGTCGAACTTCTTCGCGTGGATCGGAATCCTCGCAACGATCGCCACCGCGCTGTGGCCGTTCACGATCGCAGCGACTACCGCATCGCGAGTCGCCAGCGCCGCAATCTACTTCGTCGTCGGCATCGCGATCGTCTCGTTGCTCACTGGGGTCGCAGGGTCAGCGCAGACCACTCGCCGTATCGGCGTGTGACGGAGTATCGACCGTGAACGGGGTGGTTCCGCAAGCACAACGGCGCACATTGGCGGAGCTCGACGAAAAGCTCAATTTTTCGGTGGGGGACCGAGATTCGAAGCGATCCGCCTTCTGGGTGATGCTGACGCTGTCTGCCGTGATCGCCGTGGCCGGTGTCGTGGGCGATTCCACGGCAACCGTCATCGGGGCGATGATCGTCGCTCCCTTGTCGACGCCGATTCTCGGGGTCGGGCTGGGTATCACAACTGGCCAAGGCGCTTTGGTCGGGCGGAGCCTGGTCTATGTGGTCGGTGGTATCTGCCTCGTCGTCGTATTGGGTGTCGCGTTCGCTCAGGTATTGCCGAATCCCTCCAACGTGCTGACCAATTCCCAAGTGCTTGGGCGTACTTCGCCGACGTTGATGGACTTGACGGCGGCACTTGCGACCGGTTTGGTCGGGGCCATCGCGATCGCGCGCAAAGATGTCGGCGACGTACTTCCCGGTGTCGCCATTGCAATTTCGCTTGTCCCACCGTTGGCGGTGGTAGGTGTCTGTCTCGGCTCGGGGTCACCGAGTTTGGCTGTGGGCGCGTTTGTACTGTTCACATCGAACGTGGTTGCCATGATCATCACTGCGACAGGCGTGTTCGTCGCAGCTGGGTACGCGCGCGACGCCGGGATCTTGAAGACGTCGCGGCGGCGGGCATACCTCGTGCTTGCCGCTCTGTTGATCGTCGTCGCGATTCCGATGGTCGGCAACTCCCTGTCGTCGTTGTGGGCGAGGCAGATCGGGAGCGCGGCGCAACAGTGGCTCGCAGACACTCCGGGAGCCGAGGTCACCGATGTCACCTGGCAGGGCAGCACCGCCACCATAGACGTGCTCGGCCCGGAAACCCTTCCCCCACTGGATGAACTGGAGGCGTCGATCGACGCGCTGATTCCGTGGAACCCGGACGTGCAGATCGTCCATACCGTCGGGACGAGGATCGCGGCGGGGTGAGGTCAGGCGATAACGCGAATCGGCCACTGACCGTTGACGTCTCCCACATCCCGGCCCTGGCTGAGTAGGTACTCGGCGAAATCACGCTGGCGCTCGGCGTGCCAATCGGCTTGATCGACCATGAGGTCGAGCCCCAGGAGGTCGGGGAACCGCACGGCCAACTCGCGGGCCAACGCCGCCGCCGCTTTGGCATCGGCCTCGGCTTCGTGCGCCGACTCCAATGAAATTCCGTAGTGCTCGCACACAGCCGCAAGCGTTCGCTTGCCCTTGCGGAACGTATCCATCGCCCGATCGATCACGTACGGATCAATCACCAACCCGGGAACGAATGCGGGCTTGCCGATGCGCAGACCCTCGGCATGCATGACCGTCAGATCATAGGAGGCATTGAACGCCACGACGGCGTGATCGCGCGCCCAGGAATTGTGCAGAGCATCGCGAATCTCTTCGTAGCCCTCGGCGTAGTTCTGGCCGTGCCGCGCCGCGTACTCGGTGCTGATTCCGTGAATAGCCGAAGCGTCGGCGGGGATATCGACGCCGGGATCGAGTAACCACGTGCGTGTTTCGACATCCGAACCGTCGATGACCGCGACGCAGGCACTGACGATGCGAGCATTCGACGGATCCCGCCCCGTGGTTTCGAGGTCGAACGCGCAGATCGGGCGATCGGACCAGCTACTCATCGGGGGCCTTTCGGTGCAGAACGTCATGTCCGAATCACTATGCACCTCCCTACCGACAGAAACGACGAACAGCCACCTCCGCCGGGTGAAGGTGGAGGTGGCTGCTGCGTGACTGTGTGGACCTACAGAGTCTCGGTTCCGACCGTGAAGCGATCCATGACGTCTTCACGTGGAGTCACACCGAAGCCCGGTCCCTGCGGCACGGCGATGTGGCCGTCCTCGATGACAAACGGTTCGGTGATGTCTTCCTTGTAGAAGCGATCGGACGCCGAGATGTCGCCGGGCAGCGTGAACCCGTCCAGCGCCGCGAGGGCCGCGTTGGCGGCGCGGCCGATTCCGGTCTCGAGCATTCCGCCGCACCACACCGCGATACCGTGTGCCGAGGCGAGATCGTGGATGCGCTTGGCTTCCAGATATCCACCGACACGGCTCGGCTTGATGTTGATGACCGAAGCGGCACCGAGCGTGATGGCATCCGCCGCATCCTTGGCCGACTCGACCGACTCGTCGAGGCAGATCGGAGTCGAGAGGGACTGGGCGAGCTTGGCGTGCTGCACCAAATCGTCCTCGGCCAGCGGCTGTTCGATGAGGAGCAGTGCGAATTCGTCCAGGCGACGGAGCAACTGCGCGTCGACGAGGGTGTACGCGGCATTTGCGTCGACCTGCAGAGGAACGTCGTAGCCGAACTCCTTGCGCACCGCAGCCACGGGAGCGATGTCCCAGCCCGGCTTGATCTTCAGCTTGATTCGCACGTACCCCTGCGACAGATAGTTGCCGACGGTCTCGAGCAGCTGAGGGATGCTGTCCTGGATGCCGACGGACACTCCCGAGGGAACTCGCGTGCGAGTGGCACCGAGGTACCGAGCGAAAGACTGTCCACGAGCGCGCAATTCAGCATCGAGAATTGCCATTTCGATAGCCGACTTGGACATCTGGTGACCCACGATGTGGTGAAGTACGCTGCCGACCGTCTCGGCGGTGAGCGGTTGATCCGACTGCGACTTACGTAGCGTCGGAACGAGATACTCGCGAAGCATCGCCCGTGCACCAGCTGTGTATTCGGAGTTGTAGTACGGATCGCTGAGCGAGCCGCACTCGCCCCAGCCGACAGTCTCCACCGGACCGTTGGGGCCGTCGGTGGTACCGCTCACCTTCAGGACGAGGGTGTTGCGCTCGAGCTGGGTGCTGAATGACGTGGTGAAGGGGGAGACGAGAGGGATGCGCAGTTCGCGCAATTCGACGGACTCAATGTGCATGGACTTGCTCTTCTCCGGTTGTCTCGCAGATTTTCGTGAACGTGTAATAGCCGCTGGGGTCGAAGCCGGTCGATTGCCATTCCTTCGAGGCGATCAGTGGTTCGAGGTACTCGCGAAGCGCGTGTCGCCAGGCAAAGGCAGAGGCGCGGTCGACTGTTCTCAGATGCTCTATGTCTCGGGGTATTCCGACTGCGATATCGATGCAGTCGGGCGGGATCGGGAGCATTCGAGGCGTACCGTCCTCGGTGGGTTGAAGCACCTTGAATGTATCATTCACGGCCACAGCAGAACTCGGAGATCCATCGACGTCGAGATCCCAACTGACGAGCATACGATCGCTGGCGTCGCCTGCGTTGATGCCGTCTGCCATCGAACCGTAGAAATCCGGGTTGTATTCGGTCGGTGCGGCACCGAGACGCTGAATGTTGAAATATGCATTTCGTGCGACCAGTGGATCGAAGGTCCACCGGATCGTCCTGACACCGCGCTCGATGCACCAGTCTCGCTGATGATGCTTGAGGGCGCGGCCGATTCCCTTGCCTGCGTGTCCCGGTAGTACTCCGGCGATGTGTGAGTGCAGAACCTCGCCGAGAGGCTCGACGAAGAATCCGACACAACCACCGATCATTTCGCCTTCGGAAAAGGCTCCCACCACGTAGTGACCACCGTGATGAAGCGCAACCAACATCGCCGTGCCGAAATGAGCCGGTCCGGGACTGGTAGCCCAGATCTCATCGAAAACGGCAGATAGATCGGCTATTTCGCGATTGTCGACCAGCTCTCGAAACTCAACCGCTTTGCTTTTCGACACGAGGGCCCCCTTCAGACGTGATCGAACGAATAAGGCCCGCAACCAACGCCGTCCTCGGGGCGATAGCGGACACGAGCGCATGCTCGGTCTCGGCGTGTGCACCGCCGCCGACGCCACCGAGGCCGTCGAGGGTGGGGATACCGATACCGGCAGTGAAGTTTCCGTCCGAGGCTCCGCCTACGGCGAGCCCGACGGGAGGATTCAGATCATGCTCGAGCGCAACACGTTCCGCCAACGCCAGCAACGGTGCGGACATCGTCGCTTCGAGAGGTGGACGGTTGACGCCACCCGAGACCGTGACTACGGCTTCGGGGTGGATTGCCTGCAGGGCTCGGATATTCGCATCGACCCGTTCCTGCTCGGCAGCGCTGGTTGCGCGCACGTCCACATCGACAAAGGCTTCTGCCGGAACGGTGTTGGTGGTGGTTCCGGCCGAAATGACAGTCGGGGTGACGGTGGTTGCCTGCGCAGGCGAGGACAAGTCGTTGACCGCGATCACGAGACGAGCCAGTTCTACTGCAGCATTGATGCCCTTTTCCGGCTCCAGCCCGGCGTGCGCGGCGCGACCGGCAACATGGATCCGATACAGCGACACTCCCTTGCGGACAGTCTTCAGTTCGCCGCCGTCACCGCCGGCCTCGAGAACCAGTACCGCGCCCGCCGCGAGTTTCTCGATCAGTGACCGCGACGTGGGCGAACCGATTTCTTCGTCACCGGTGACCAGGAGTGTGATTCCGTCGAGTGCATCGTCGCCGTGCAACTCTCGGACGATGGCGAGGGCGTGGATTGCCTGAACGACACCAAGTTTCATGTCGAGGCCACCCGGACCTCGAAGTGCGCCGTCGGTGACCGCTGCGGGTAGGCGCGTCAGGGTTCCGATCGGCCACACGGTGTCGTGGTGACCGAGCAGCATCAGCCGCGTCGGTGAGCTGCCGAAACGGGTCACCAGATGGGTTCGGCCTTCCGTCACTATCGACTCCGGTGTCACTCCGAGTCGTTCGTGGACAAGGTCTGACGTCCACTTCGCGCTGCGGGCAACAGCTTCGAGATCGTGCGACGGCGACTCGACTTCGATGAGCGCGATGGCGTCCTCGAGGATCTGAGGAAGTTGGCGCTCGGCCAGATCGCGGAGAATGGTCATCGGTTGTTCACTCGCGGATACGCGCGGCTTCCGACGTGTAGCAATTGTGTACTCCCGGTGTCGGAGAAAGTGATCCGGATCCAACCCGCTGATTGAGGTAGTTGGGTCGCGAATACTCCAGGCTGAACTTCGATCAGGCTGAGAGAGACGGACTCTGCGCTTTCGGCGTTGACCGAAGGGTCGATGTGGTCAGTGCGGCGGGCGGTCAAGGAACTCCCGGTTCTTTCCAGGACGAAATCGGCAGCAGCATCGCGGTACAGACCGCACAGCGCATCGAGTTCCTCAGGTGAGGACGTGGTGCGGGTGGCGGGGTCTCCAGGCGAAAATGCCGGTGTCACGGCGACGCCGCCGATGGAACCGATCACCTCGGCGAGAAGGTCGCCCGAGAGAGCGTCCATCGCACCGCCGTTGGCCATCAGGACTACCGCAATGCCGCAGGACGGGACCACCCGCAAGAAGGACTGCTGTCCGAGGGTTCCACCGTTGTGACCATGCGCCAGCACCCCGTCCCAATTGTGCAGCAGCCACGTGGTTCCCATGATGTCTGCAGATGACACCTCTCCGATCTGGCGGCGCTCCTCGAGCATCGCCAGATGGGTGGACCGCTGAAGCAGAATCGGATCCTCGCGCATCGAATCCTGCGCGAACAGAAGAAGGTCCTCGGCGGTGCTGTTGATGAGACCGGCGGGGCCCATCGAGCGAGGGATGAGGAATTGTGGTGTCTGCGCGAGATTGTCGGCACCGCCGACATGCCCGACCGCAGCGCGGTGCAGTGCCGTCTCCTCGGGCAAGGTCGTGGTCTTGGTCAGGCCGAGAGGCTCGATGATCCGCTCACGCAGAACCGCGTCCCAACTCTTGCCTCGGAGAACCTCGATGATTCGTCCGGCGATGACGAAGCCGGTGTTGCAGTACGACCAATCGGTACCGGGTGCGAAGAGCTGCACCGTCGATGTCAGGGCTGCGACGTATCGCTCGACGCAGTCGTCGCCGCGTCCGCCGTCGATGAAGACGTCACCGTCGATGCCACTGGTGTGAGTCAACAGGTGGCGAGTGGTGACTGTTTCGGTGGCTACCGCGTCGGCAACTGCGAAGTCCGGCAGAACATTCCGGACAGGCGAGTCGAGGTCCAGTAATCCTTCTTCGACGAGTTGCATGATCAGCGTGGCCGTCCAGACCTTGCTGATCGAACCCATCTGGAACAACGTGTCGGGAGTGGCCGCGACACCGGTGCGGGTACTGACGACACCGGACGTCACCACGGTGCGGTCGAAACCGCTGCGGGTAGTGGTCAGAATTCCGAGCGAAGCACCGGGTACCCCGTACTTCGCGCTCAGGGTGTCGAGTCGGTACTGCCAGTAGTCGGGATCGACCGTGGTCAGTGCCGGCGTAGGCGAGAGATGACGTTCGATCCAGTCGACGAGACGGGTGCTGTAATCCAGACGGTGGGAGGGCCGACCAGTCAACACAAAGGCATGCGACGCGTCCGGGAAGACCACCAGTTCGGTCGGGGTGCCGGTCAAACGCAGTCCACCGAACCACTGTTCTGCCTGGTTGACCGGGCAGCGGACGTCGCTACCGCCGTGAAGTATCAGTGTCGGTGTCGTCACCTGGGAGACTCGCCCCAGCGGCGAAAGTTCCTGTACCCGAGATGACTGCGGGTCGAATTCGACCGTCTGCAGCAAGATGCCCTCGTCCGAGGGGCCCGCCGTGTTCGCGATGTCGCAGACAAGGCCGCCAGCGACTGCGACGGCAAACCGATCGGTGACGGACGTCAGGGCGCACGTCATGAATCCGCCGTAGCTGTAGCCCGTGAGCACCAGTTGCTTCGGATCGGCCATCCCTTCGGCGACAAGGGTTTCGACCGGCTCGAGCAGGTCTGCGCGATCCGCCTCACCCCAACCGTCACGCACACCGTCGAGGAACTCGTTGCCGTAGCCGTCGCTTCCCCGCGGATTGATCATCAAGACCGTGTATCCGAGCGCGACCAGTTCCGCGTGGTACGCGTGCATCGGGGTGGGTGTACCGGTCCAGGCATTGTGTGGTCCGCCGTGGACGTCCAGAACCAGCGGACCGGCGCCCGTGACGTTCGGGTCGCGCAAGATCCAACCCTGAACACGGGTGCCGTCGCTGATGTCGAACCAACGCTCGGAGGCGACTGGAAACGCGACGGAAGTTGTCAGTTCCGTGTTCAATTCGGTGACGGTTTCGACTGCACGAGTCTCGAGGTCGATGACGGCGACCTCACCGAAGGACGTCGCCGTTGCAAGCGCGACGACGGCCTTCTCGGACGTCAGGGCAAGACCGAAGACCACTGTCTGTTCTCCGGTGAGAAGTGGTGAGACGGAGCCTGATCCGAAATCGACCTTGTGCAGTTCGGTGGAGCCGTGGTTGCGGATGCAGAAGACGATGTCGCCGTCGGCGGTGAAACACGGTGCGCCACCGGGATAACCGGTCCCGCCAGGCATGACGTTTCGGTCGAGTGCGGATGTCAGACTGCGGTCTTCCACTCGCTGGTCGCGGTGCAGGACAAGAAGTTCGTTGTTGTGAATGATCGGCGTGTGCCAACCGACTGCTACGACGGCGTCGCCGGCAGGTGTCCACGTAAGTGGTCCGGCGATGCCGCGTGCGTGCCCCAGCATCCGCGGAGCCGAGGCGAGATCAGTCAGCGATACGGTCCACGCGGAGCTCGCCCGTGTCAGATCGGCATTGCCGTCCATCGCCGCGGTGAAAGCAAGTTCGGTGCCGTCGGGACTGTACGCGGGATGCGAAGCGTCCCAATCGCCGTCCGTCAGTTGCCGAAGCGAGCTGGCGGCCAGATCGAACTCGAACAAGTGCGCCCGAACGCTGCCCCGTACACCGGATCCGTCGACCTTGTAGTTGAGGCGTTTCGCCACCAAGAGGTGTGACGATCCGGCGGCAGTGCGGTCGACCGGGGCACTGAAGGCGATTCGAGCACCGTCGGGAGAGAACACTGGTGCCCCAGCGCCGAGCGGGAGCTGCGCCGTGGTGGTCATCTGAACGGCGGGCCCGCCGGTGGCGTCGACCTTCCACAGTTGCGGTGTGCCCGAGGAATCCGGCCGAACGAAGACCAACAGCGTGGAAACGGGATGCCATGCCGGCGAGGTGTCGGCAGGTCCCGCGGTGAGCTGTAGTTGCGGGGAAGCCAACCAGATCGAGTGCTCGTTGGTATCCGCGGCCGGATTCGCTTCGGTACGTACGTATGCAATGCGTCCCGACGCCGATACGGCAATGCTGGTCGGTGTGACCACGGACGCGTAATCCTGGATTCTCGCCGAACGACGTTCTTCGGCACGGGCTACGGCAGCGGGGGAGTCGAGAGTGGTCGGCGTTGTCATTGGAACATCGGCTCCCCGAAGGTCGGGATCGCGGACAACAGCTTTGCCGTGTACGGCTCCTTGGGCGAATCGATCACGTCGAGAACCGGCCCGTGTTCGACGATCTCGCCGCCGAGCATGACTGCGACGTGGTCACAGACATAGCGGATCACCGCCAGGTTGTGACTGACGAACAGAACCGTCAGACCTAGCTGCTTCTGCAGATCCACCAACAGATTCAGAACCGCGCCCTGCACGGACACGTCCAGTGCGGAGGTGATTTCGTCGGCAAGCAGAACTGCCGGTGCGGCTGCCAAAGCCCGCGCGAGGGCAACGCGTTGGCGCTGACCACCAGACAACGACGACGGGTATTCGTGCGCCTTCTCCACCGGCAGTTGGACGGTGGTGAGGAGTCGAGCCACCTCGGCGGCGCGGTCGCCGCGGCTGCGGCGAGCTTTGTCACGACGCTCGGTGGACCGCAGCGCCTCGGCGAGTGACTGGCCGATGGTCATTCGCGGGTCGAGGCACGAGTACGGATCTTGGAAGACCATTTGGATCCGGTGGCGCAGACGAGCGGTCGCGCCGCGGGCGTGAGCGACGTCCACACCGTCGAGAAGGATCTGGCCGGAACTGGGCTCGGCCAAGCCGACAGTTGCTCGCGCCAGTGTCGACTTTCCGGAACCCGATTCACCGACGAGACCGACCACCGATCCGGAGGGGATGTCGAGATTGATGTTCTTGACGGCGTGGAATTTTTTCGAACCGCTACCGAGGTGGACGTTGACGTCACGGAATTCGAGCCTGCTCATCGGATCTCCTCTGCAACAGCCAACAGTTCTTCCAACTCGATGTCGGCGGTGCTCTCCTCGGCGTCGAGGCTCTCCACCTGCCAGGCTTCGTCGACGGTGGCAAGCGGCTTGTCGCGATCGGTGCTCATGGTGGGGACCGCGGCGATCAGCGCGCGGGTGTACGGATGCTTTGCACGACCGGCGATCAGATCGTCGACTGCGATGTCTTCGACGATTTCGCCGGCAAACATGACCAGGACACGGGTGCACATGCCGGTGATGACGGCCATATCGTGCGAGATGAGAAGGATTGCGGCGCCGGTTTCTTCGCGAACCTCGTGGAGCAACCCGAGAACCTCACGCTGAACGGTCACATCGAGCGCAGTGGTGGGTTCGTCCGCGATGATCAGAGCGGGCTTGCCCATCAGACCCATGGCGATCATCGCGCGCTGACGCATACCGCCGGAGAACTCGTGGGGGTACTGCTTCGCACGCCTGGGCGCGTCGGGGATCTTGACGGCGTTCAGTCGCTCGACTGCCGCCTTCTTCGCGTCGACCTTGCTCATACCTTCGTGGAGCCAACCGATCTCGGCGACCTGGTATCCGACCTTGAGAGACGGATTCATGGACGACATCGGATCCTGGAACACCATCGCCATACGTGTGCCGAGTTGGCGGGCAACCTTGCGCGAAGCCGCGTTGTCCGGCCGCTTCCCGTCCTTCATCAGCACGGTGCCGTCGAACTCGATGAGCCCGGCGTCGACCACGGTGGGGTGGTCGGTCAGCTGCGCGATTGCCATGCAACTCAGTGACTTTCCGGAGCCGGATTCACCGACGATGCCCACGGTTTCGCCGCGATGAACTGTAAAACTGATGTTGTCGACGGGGCGACGCCAGTCGTCACCCGCGGGGACTGCGACGGACATGTTGCGGACGGTGAGAACTGCGTCCTCGTCGCTGGGCGCCGAATCGGCCTGAGCAGTTTTCCGGTTGATCGGCTTCCACTTCGGCAGGCGACTGCTGATCGGGCTGCGAACTCCCGCGCCGCGAGCAATGGCCTCGCCGAGCAGCGTGAAGGTCAAGCCGGCGAGCACGACGGCGATGCCGGGGGCAAGTGCGGTGGCCGGGTTGACGAAGATCTTCGACAGACCTTCGTTGAGCATCCGGCCCCAGTCGAATGCAGGTGGCTGAATGCCCAAGCCGAGGAACGAGAGTCCGGCGAAGACCACCAGGCCGCTGCCGACAGCGATGCTGGCATTGACGATGAGTGGTTCACGGATATTGGGGAGAATGTGGCGGAACAGCAGCCCCGGCTTGGTGACCCCGAGGATGCGTGCTGCGTCGATGAAGTCGCGTCCGTTGACCGACGAAGCCAGTGCGTACGTCAACCTCGCGAACGGCGAGGCCAGGGCGAGGCCGATGGCGATCACCGCGCTGCCCGCACCCTGTCCGAGAACGACCAACAGGAAGATGGCCAGAAGGAGACCGGGGAATGCGATGGCGAAGTTGAGGAATGCCACGACCATGCGTCCGACCCAGCGGGGTGCGAGCGTCGGGAGCGTACCGAGTATCAGGCCAATTGTGACACCGAGTGCGACGGCTCCGAGAGCCATGAGCACCGACAGTCTCGCGGCGGTCATCGTGCGGGCGAAGACGTCACGCCCGCCGGCGTCGGTGCCGAAGATGTGCTCGGAACTCGGTCCCTGAGAGAGTGCCTTCGGGTTGGCTGCGACAGCGGCGTCACCCCAGATCATCGGTCCGAAGATGACGAGGGCGATCAGAGCGGTCAGGAAGGTGAGGGCCAGGATTCCCAATGGGGTGCGGAACGTTCCGACGATCCAGTGTCGTCGCGGGGGCGTCTTGGGGGCCGCAGTGGGGGCCGTAGGTGAGGTGCTCAACTCAGTTCTCCCGAATTGTGGATCGTGGGTCGATGAGAGCGAGCACCACGTCGACGATGAAATTGATGAGAAGGACGATGGCGCCGTAGATCACGACCAGTGTCTGGGCGAGCGGGTAGTCCTTCTCGGTGATGGACTTGACCAGCGCCATGCCCATGCCGGGCCAGGCGAAGATGCTCTCGATGAGCACGGTGCCGGCAATCAGACCGCCCAGGAGGAGTCCGGCGAGCGTCAGCGTCGACGTCATGAGGTTGGGCATTGCATGACGGAAGTAGATTCGTGCCACGGGCATTCGCTTGGCGCGCGCCGTACGGATGTAGTCCATGTCCAACACGCCGAGTGCCTCTGCACGGACGATGCGCGACATCGAGGCGATGGCACCGATCGACATGGCCGCGACCGGGAGGATGTAGCTTTCCGGTCCACCTCGGCCGGCGACGGGCAGAACAGGGAACGTGACGGCAAAGAGGTAGACCAGCGCCGTACCGAACATGAACTCGGGGATCACGGCGATGGTGCCCGACGTTGCGGTGTAACCGATCTC
The DNA here is from genome assembly GCF_030407755.1 of Rhodococcus sp. APC 3903. Lineage (NCBI taxonomy): Bacteria > Bacillati > Actinomycetota > Actinomycetes > Mycobacteriales > Nocardiaceae > Rhodococcus > Rhodococcus sp. APC 3903. Next base: position 94,230 of record NZ_JASDCV010000018.1, on the reverse strand, counting down.
GACTCCGCGTCGTCGACCGTTGCGGGTCAGTGCAGCGAAGATGAGGCCGATCGGAATGCCCAGTAGCAGCACCGTGACCACTGTGAGTACAGCCAGTTCGAGTGTTGCCGGTAGGCGGGACGCGATCACCTCGAAGACCGGAGTCCTCAAGGTGATCGAGTCACCGGGATTCCCGCTCAGCAACCCGCCGACGAATCGGAAGTACTGCTGCCACAAGGGAAGGTCGTAACCGAGCTGAGACCTCGTTGTCTCGACCAGTTCGACCGGTGCGTTCATTCCCAGAGCCAACCGAACCGGGTCGCCCGGAATCAGTTGGAGCATCAGGAACGCCGCAGTCACCAGCGCCCAGAGTGAAATCACGAAGGTGCCGAAACGACGCAGAAGATATGCGGGCCAGCTGTCGGACTCGAGCCACTTTGCTCGAGCCTGAGGCGCCGCTTCTGGTTTCGCGGCTTCAATAGTTTGACTCATGGGCTGTCTTTCCGGAGGGCGGGAACAGATGCAGGGCGGGAAGAGATGCTGAGCGGGAAAACGACTTACTGGTAGAGACGCAACGCAGAACCGGTGAGCGTCTTACCGAATGAGAGTCCGGCCTTGTTGAAGTACACGTTCATGACGGAATCTGCGAAGGGCACGGCCGCGATCGTCTTGGTGAGCTCCGACTCGGCGTCGGCCCAAGCGTCACAAGCGTCGCTACCGGTCAGACCGGAAGCCTTGGTGGCTGCTGCTTCGTAGGCGGGGTTGCTGACCGATCCGAAATTCTTGCCTGCTGCGGGAACCGGCCCGGCAAAGTACGCGGTGAACGTGCTGGGCAGCGAGGAGTTGATCTGGACCCAGGCGATGTCCCAGGCAGAGTTGTCCTTGCCGCTCAGAATGACGTCGATGATCTTGTTCGAGTCACCCCCGGTCACCTCGACGTTTGCGCCGAGTTCGGACCACGCCGACTGAGCAAGTTCTGCCGCCGCGTTGCGCGGATCGTCGGTGCCGTCGTACACGAGGCGGAGATTGAGCGGCTTGCCATCCTTGCTTCGCTTGCCGTCAGCGCCGGCAGTCCAACCAGCGCCGTCCAGTGTTGCCTTTGCAGCTGTGAGGTCGAAGTCCGGAATGTTGCCTGCGACAGAGTCGTAGACACAGGCGCGCGGTTCGACGGCGACGAGACTGGTTGCCCGGACCCCGTTTCCGGCGGTGATGACCTGAGTGAGGTCGTCGAGATTGACCGCTTGGATCAGCGCCTTGCGCACTGCCGGATCACTGGTGGGGTTGCTGGCGATCTGGTTGAAGTACATCTGGCCTGCGGGCACCGGCCGGCCAACCGAGTCCAGATTGGCTGCCGCGACGCGGTCCTTGTCCGGCCCGGCGATCGGAGCTGCATTGAGTTCACCCGAGAGAAGCTGATTTGCGGCGGTGCTCACGTTCGGTGCCATGGCGGCGATGACCGTCTTGGGGACGCCGGGGGTATCGGAAGCGGTGCCGTCGGGGCCCCAGTTGTAGCCATCACGTCGCTGGAACGTGTAGTGGTCGTTGGCGGCGACTTCGGTGACTTCGAACATGCCGGTGCCGAGCGACTTCTTGTTCGATGCTGTCGGATCTTTCAGCCCGGCCTCGCACAGGATCGGCAGTCGACCGACGTTGAGAAGCAGGAACGGACTCGGCGCCGCAGTGGTCACCGTGACGGTGCGCGCTGCCGGATCGGCGGTTGCTGTGGCACCGGTCGGAACGGAGGACCCGCGCAACTGTGAACCGTTGTCCGGATTGGCGACGAAGTTGATGTTGTCCGCGACGGTCTGGGAAGTCAGCGTCGATCCGTCGGTACAGGTCACCCCGTCACGGATGGTGAAGGACGCCGAGGTCGGAGTCTCCTCCCACTTCTCCGCCAACCACGGTCCGACTTCGCTGGTATCGGGATCCTGGTAGATCAGGTAGTCGTAGGCCAAACGAGACAACTCGGCGGTTGCCTGAGAGGCCGACATGATCGGGTTGAGTGCGCCCGGATCGGCCTGCAGGGCGAAACGGAAGGTCCCGTCCGTGGCCGGTTCACCGCCACTGGCGCCCGAGGACGTGCCTCCCGAGCCACAAGCAGACAACACAAGCGTGAGCCCTGCGGCTGCCGCAAGTGTTGGATAGGAGCGGTGTTTCATGGTGCCTCCGGGATGGAGCTGGGGCCCGAGCGAAAAACGTGAGGGCGCGATTGAGTGTTGACTGCTAAATCTTGGCGCATGACGTGACGCGCATCTCTGTCGATCCTCACGAAAATCGGGTCGATTTTCGTCCGCTCCCACGAAAACCGCCTGGATCGGTGAATACCTGTCCGTATACCGACAGCGACCGGCGAAACACGACGATTTCCCCGGTCGCTACCGGCGGTCTACTGGTACAGGCGCAGGGCCGAACCGATGAAATTGCGGCCGAATGCAAGACCCGCATTGTTGAAGTAGAGAGTCGTGATCTTGTCGGCAAAAGGTACCGCCGAGTTTGCTTTGATGATCTCGGACTCGGCGTCTGCCCAAGCGGCACAAGCGTCCTCGCCCGTCAGCCCGGAAGCCTTGGTGACGGCTGCGTCGTAGGCAGGGTTGGAGATCGACGCAAAATTCATTCCCGCAGCGGGCACAGGACCGGAGAGGAAGGGGACCAGCATGCTGGGCAGCGCGACGTTGATCGGCTCCCACACAACATCCCACGCCGTGTTGTCCTTGCCGCTGAGTGCTACATCGAGAATCTTGTTCGAGTCGCCGCTGGTGAGTTCAATGGTGGCGCCCAGGTCGTTCCACGCGTTGACCGCGACGTCGGCGGCAGCATCGGTCGCGTCACCGAACGTCTCGTAGACCATCCGAATTCGGAGCGGTGTGCCGTCCTTGCTGCGCTTACCGTCCGCGCCGACCTTCCAGCCCGCAGACTCGAGAGTTGCTGCGGCTGCACTGGTGTCGAATTCCGGCAGGTTTCCGGCGACAGAGTCGTAGATGCAGGCCCGCGGTTCGATGGACACCATCGTGGTCGATCTGGTTCCGCGACCGGCCGTGAAGATCTCGGCGAGGTCGTCGAGATTGAGAGCCTGGACCAGAGCCTTGCGGACGGCAGGATCGCTCGTCGGATTGCCGGGACTGTGGTTGAAGAACATCTCGCCCGCCGGAGCGGGCTGCTTGACGGTATCCAGGTTCGCGGCGTTCATGCGATCCTGGTCGGGGCCCGAAACTGCTGCGGCATTCAGATCACCGGACAACACCTGGTTGGCCGCTGTGCTGTTGTTCGTGATGATGGACGCGACGACATTCTTGGGTACTCCGGCCGTATCCGAGGTGGTGCCGTCCGGTCCCCAGTTGTAGCCGTCGCGCCGAACGTAGGAGTAATGATCGTTCGCGACTGCCTCTGTCATCTGGAACATGCCCGACCCGAAGGTCGTCTTGTTTGCCGCCGTCGGATCCTTCAACCCGGCCTCGCACATGATCGGTATTCGCGCCAGGTTGAGAAGCAGGAACGGAGAGGGCTCCGGAGTCGTGACCGTCACTGTCCGTGTCGCCGGGTCGGCGGTGGCGCTCGCAGTTGCCGGTGCGTACACCCCGCGGAGAGCAGATTTGTTTGCTGCGTTGGTGATGAAATTGACGTTGTCGGCGACAGTCTGGGCAGTCAGAGCGGATCCGTCGGTACAGGTGACGCCGTCGCGAATGGTGAAGGACGCGGAAGTGGTTGTCTCTTCCCATTTCTCGGCGAGCCATGGCTTGGTGACACCGGTATCGGGATCCGGGTGGAGCAGATAGTCGTAGCTCAGACGCGCCAGCTGGTGCGCCGGCGATGCGGCCGTCATCAGCGGATTCAGAGCGCCGGGGTCGGCCACGAGAGCCAATTTGAAGGTGCCGTCCGTGACGGGTTCACTCCCACCCGAACCCGAACCCGACGAGCCACCCGATGAGCACGCGGTCAGGGCAAGAACGGTGCCAGTTGCCGCAGCCAGCAGTGCGTAGGACCGTTGTTTCATGGTGCCTCCGGAAGATGTAGTCCGGCCCGAGTGACGCGAGGTCTGTCGGGTCAGGAGCAATAAACGATTGCTTGAATCCTCACCCAACAAAAGGAGGAGAACATCGTCCGGATTTACGAATGTTTCGTGAGACTTGGTAGATCGCTACAACGCTGTCGGATAGAAGAGACGAAGCTGGAGCATCAGGCTGAATCGAGTTTCCGGATCATCAAGATCGATTCCGGCAATCCCGGCAAGCTTCTTGAGGCGGTATCGAAACGTGTTGACGTGGATGTGAACCAACGACGCAGCCGCCGGAATGTCGCCGAACGTGTCGAGCCAGGCTCGAAGGGTGTCCACGAGGTTGATGTCGTGAGTGCGGTCGTACTCACGCAGTACCGCGAGCGGACCCGACGCGGTCTCGTTCTCGTCCGCCAGGGCGTCGGAGAGGCGCAGAAGTAGGGAATTGATCTGCACGTCGTCGGCGCGCGCGACGGTCCGGCCCGAGGAATTCCACGTCGACCTCAGAACGCGAAGCGCTCGGTCGGCTTCGTCGCGTGACTTCTCCAGCGTCATCACGTCGGCCACTGTCGCACCGATTCCGATGACCACCGACTTTTCCGAACGGGAACGGTCTGCAAACTCCGACGCGATCCGACGCACGTAGTCGTCGTCGGTCTGGTGCCGGGTGTGTGGGATGACGGCGTAGACGGTGCCGCCGATCGCTGCCGCCACCGACAACGGAAATACTTGGTCGAGATAGGTATTGAGTGTCAGGGCCAGTTGATCGACGTCGGCTTCGGCCTCCAACGATGCGCCGGCGCCGCTACGGAAGCCGGCCGCAAGTACGTTTGCTTTCGAGCGGCCGTAGCCCAGTCGCTCGGCCGCTTCCTTGGCCGAAGTGCCGCCGCTCAGTAGCGTGATCACCTCGCCCAACCTCAGCCGTCGTGCGGAATCGGCGGCCAGCTTGGCGCGAAGCAAGCTCATCGCGGCTACGCCCGCCGCCTCGACGAGCGTTTTGACCTGCAATTCGTTCGGCTCCTCGTCCAAGATCACCCAGATCGAACCGAGGATCTGGGATGCCGCATGTATTCGCATGCCGACCCGGGGCCTGATGCCCGGCCCGATACCCGGTAGAAATACCGGCAGGGTAGAGCCGTAGATCTTGTTGAAGTACCCCATCGACCTGAGCCGGTCGGAATAGTGCTGCGGCACTTGATGTCCGAGGACGCTCTGCTTACGTGCCTCGTCACCGAAGGCTTGATCCGCCGAAAACGCGAGGATCCGGCTCGACTGATTCTCGATGGTGACCGGGCCGTTCAATACCTGAGCGATCGAGTTGGCAAGATCGAACAGGTCGGCGTCGGCGGCGGACGTGCGGTCCCCGTTGTTGCCGGATTCGAGGATCTCGTTGATCAGCGACGCACTTTGCAGCCAGCTTGCATCCTTGACCATTCCAAGTAGTGCGATATCGGCTTCGGCGACCGCCCGTGCGACGCTTTCGTCGACGGCCAATGGCTCCCTGACGATCAGCGCGACGGCTCCGGCCGAACCGTATTCTTTTACTGCAGTGGCAATGTCGGCCGAATCGGCCAGTCCTGCGCCGAGCACGACGGCGCCCGCGCTGCCTTGCGTAACTCCGGACCCTTCGTGCAGGGTCACTCGGCTGACAGTGCGGGCGTCGTCGACGGTGTCGCCTCCGCTGAGGAACGTCATTCCCAGTCTGTCGACGATGTCGACGATCGAAACTCCCGTTGGTGTGGTCACCACCACACCTTAGGGGGAGCAGGATCGATCAGTCGGCTGGTTGCCCTGCTCAGTTGGCAGGCTGCTCGGCTACAGCTTTCTCGACGAACCGGCGGGTCTGATCGAACGCCGCGGGCACCTGGACGGAATTGGTCATGTCACTGATCTCGGACCACCGTTCGGCGACGACCTCAGGGGAGAGTGCGCCTTCGGGGATGTACACACCCTGCGACTCTTCCATGCGAGCGATCGCGAAGACACCGGCACCGGCGCTGAGGATGGTCTTGGTCGGTGCGTCATCGGAGACCATGAACAGTGCGCCGGGTGAAATCGATTCGGGCGCAAGCAGAGCGAGAGTCTTCTCGTCGAGGAGGTCTTCGGTCATGCGGGTCGCGGCGGTCGGGGCCAGCGAGTTGACGCGGATGCCCTTGCGTTCGCCCTCGATAGCGAGAACGTTCATCAGGCCGACGACGCCGGACTTCGCGGCGCCGTAATTTGCCTGGCCGAAGTTGCCGTAAATTCCCGACGCCGACGTGGTCATGAGGATGCGTCCGTAGTTCTGTTCGACCATGTGCGGCCAGACTGCCTTGGAACAGATGACGGAACCGATCAGATGCACGTCGATGACTTTGCGGAAGTCGTCGAGCTCGGCCTTGATGAAGGACTTGTCGCGCAGGATTCCGGCGTTGTTGATCAGGATGTCCACGCGGCCCCACTTGTCCACGGCCGTCGCGACCATGGCGGCAACGGCGTCGACGTCGGTGATGTCGCAGTGGTCCGCGATGGCCTCGCCACCCAACTCGACGATTTCCGCCACTACCTTGGCTGCTGCGGTATCAGCGCCGCCACTGCCGTTGACCGAGCCACCCATGTCGTTGACGACGACGCGTGCGCCGCGTGCGGCGAGGGCCAATGCATGCGAACGGCCGAGTCCGCCGCCTGCGCCTGTGATGATCGCTACCTTGCCGGAAAAATCCAACGACATTGGAAAACCTCTCTGATCTGGGATACTACTCAGTATTACTATGCGATAGCGTGGAAACAGTCAAGGGCCGGCAGGCAGTGCGAATGGGAGTGGAAGTCGAATGAGTAGTGATCTTCCGGACGTGCGATCCGCGATCATCACCAGCGCCGCCGACGCCTTTGCCGAAGACGGTTACGCGGCCACGACCATGGATTTGCTGGCCGATCGAATCGGGGCCACCAAAGGTCTTGTCTACTACCACTTTCGTTCGAAGTTCGACATCTACCTGGCAATCTACGAGCGCGGGATGAGCCTGCTCCGCGCGGAGGTCGAGTCTCGGATCGACGGGGCAGACAGCGGCCTCGCGCGTCTCGAAGCGATGTCGCACGCCCACCTGGTCAATCTCATGACACATCTCGGGTACCACCACACGATCCACCAAGGTGTCCGGGGCCAGATGAACTCCGCGCTCAAGCCGAGGCAACAGCAAGTCCTCGTGGAACTGAATTCGCTGCGACTCGACTACGAGAATCTGTTCGTCGACGTGATGACCGAAGGTGTCGCGGATGGTTCCATTCGTGCGAGCTCGCCGCGAATGGCGGCAAAAGTACTCCTCAGCAGTCTCAACGGCATCGACCTCTGGTACCGAAGGCGTGAAGGGCAGACTTTGGCGGAGACGGAGTCGTTGGCGGACCAGATCGTCGAACTCTTGATCGGCGGATTGCGCGCTGCGAACTGACTGAAAGCTGCATTCGTCGAGCGGATTTCCTCCGACCGGTTCGTGCTGTCCTGCGGCTTGTCGTTCGGTTTGTCCCGCTCTGACAGTCGGGGTAGCATGTTGGCGTCGTGCGCGGACTTGCGTAGGAATTCAGGGAAGAGGAGGTGTGGCTGTAATGCGTGGCCAACCTCCGAGTACCAACTGAAGCTGTAGCCGCCCGGGTTGTTCCGGTATTTTGCTGCAGCTTCATCGTGTGTTCATCGGCTTCGGCTTTGCTGTGAAGCAAGCGTCGTCGTTCACTCTTCCCTCGAAAGCTGTTCAGCATGCGCGAATTTCGTCGTTCACGGTCGGTACTGCCACGTCGTTCCGCGGGTCTCGGTGACTCACATCCCGGGCACTCGCGTGCCGCACGCACCGTCGTCAAGGCTGCCCCGCCCGAGGCGGTGGCGCCCGTCGAATCGACCGTCGTCAACAGTGGCGTGTACCGCGACGGCGAGCGGATAGCGTCGCCGTCCACGCTGGCGGAAGCACTGTCATGCCTTCCGGATTCGCAGTCGATGGCGTGGATCGGCATGTACCGGCCCGACGACGCCCAGTTGTATGCCGCTGCACAACATTTCGACCTCCACGAACTGGCTGTCGAGGATGCGATTGTCGCGCACCAGCGCCCCAAGCTCGAGCGCTACGGCAAGACACTGTTCGTGGTCCTGCGTGCTGCGCGGTACCGCGACGAGACCGAGCGGGTCGAATTCGGCGAGTTGCACATCTTCTGTGGTCCGAACTTCATTCTGACCGTCCGTCACAGCGAATCGCCGGATCTCTCGGCGGTGCGGACTCGCATGGAGAACGATCCTGACCTGTTGCGGTTGGGTACCGAGGCTGTTCTCTACGCCATTCTCGACGCAGTCGTCGACGGGTACGCCCCGGTGGTGGCCGGCCTGCAGAACGACATCGACGAGATCGAAACCGAAGTGTTCAGTGGCGATCCCGGAGTTTCGCGTCGCATCTACGAACTGACCCGTGAGGTGATCGAATTCCAGCGGGCGACGCGTCCGCTGCTGGGAATGCTGCGTGGGTTGTCGGCGGGGTTCGACAAGTACCACACGGACGAGGAACTCCAGCGTTACCTCCGCGACGTCACCGACCATGCGACGACTGTGGTGGAGCGGGCCGACGGCTTTCGTCAGTTGCTCGGAAACATCCTCACGGTGAACGCAACTCTGGTGTCGCAGAACCAGAACGAGGAGATGCGCAATCTGACGCAGGCGAGCTACGCGCAGAACGAGGAGATCAAGAAGGTCTCGGCTTGGGCGGCAATTCTCTTCGCGCCGACGCTTATCGGAACCGTGTACGGAATGAACTTCGACGACATGCCGGAACTGCACTGGCACTTGGGCTATCCGTTTGCGCTCTCGATGATGTTCTTGACGTGTGGAAGTCTCTACACGATCTTCAAACGTCGGGGCTGGTTGTAGAAAGCGCCGGTTGTAGAAAGCGCCGGCTGTAGAAAACACCTGTGCGCCTTGCCAGCCGAGATCGGTTGACAAGGCGCACAGGTGTTTTCGGGAGGGCGCTCGAATCAGAGCGTTGCGACGCAGACCGTGAACTTACGTTCCGGGTGCTCGAATCCCGAGTCTGCCCCCGAACCGCATTCGTCGATCGAAGTGGAGTTCTGCAGGATTTCGACGACCTCGACTACATTGGTGCCGCTGGTATCCGAGCATTCGATGCGGGCGGGCTCGTCCATTCCGCTGCCGAGGTCCATGCATCCGCCGACTACCCAGTCGACGTCGAGACAGACAGCGCCCTGCTCGTCACCCGCGAGGGTCTCGTAGTAGTACGAGTCGACATCGGAGGCACACTGATCAGAGGTGGGAACCTTGGCGACCACCTTGTAGTTGGAATCCTTGCTACCGCAGTCCGCGTTGTCGATTTCCGCGGCCGTCGTGGTACCGCCGAGCTTGACGCAATCACCGATCGACACGTCGATGTCGACGTCGCCGCCGTCGTCCGAACCCTCCTGGCCGGTGATCTTCGAGGTGGTCGGGGCTGCGGAGGTAGTGGTCGAATCGGCAACCGAGGAAGATGATTCCGCAATGGCTTTCGGCTCGATGTCGGAACCGCAACCGACGGTGAAGGCGGCGATTGCAGAAGTTGCGATCACCGCAGTGCAAAGTCGCCGGACGATTCCGGACATAAGGACCCCTTTGTTGATTCTTGGATAATTCTGTTGGTTCGTAGATTGTTCGGGACCTATTCCAATACATCGGTAGTCGAATTGCCAACCGGACTGTCAGTATGGGTAGGTGGAGCTACCCCTGATGCCGCCGCTTGCCCCGATGCTCGCGAAGGCTGCGGCCACTGTGCCGCCTCAGCCCGAGTCCGGTGACCCGACGTGGTCGTACGAGCCGAAATGGGACGGATTTCGAGCAATCATCTTTCGTGACGGTGACGAAGTGGTGCTCGGATCGCGAGGAGGAAAGGACTTGGCGCGGTACTTTCCCGAGGCGGTGGAAGCCGTCAAGTCTGAATTGCCCGAAAAATGTGTGGTGGACGGAGAACTGGTGGTTCCCCGTGAGATCGACGGTGTGACGCGCCTGAGTTGGGAAGCGCTCTCCGAGCGGATTCACCCCGCCGCGAGCCGCGTCGCATTGTTGTCGGAACAGACGCCCGCGCAATTTGTCGGGTTCGATTTACTGGCGCTCGGGGATCGCGACGTCTCGATCGAGGACTTCGGTGTGCGACGTGCGCTGCTCCTCGATTGCGTCGGTGGCGGGCCGAGTTGCCACGTCACGGCAGCGACGGCCGACAGCGCCGAAGCAATGGCCTGGTTCGAAACCTTCGAAGGCGCGGGCCTCGACGGGGTTGTCGCCAAGAAGCTGGCGGGACCGTACCTGCCGAATAAACGCGAGATGATCAAGGTGAAACACGCCAGGACCGCGGATGTCGTACTGCTGGGCTACCGTCCACACAAGAGCCAGCCGGGTATCGGGTCGATGCTTCTGGGTCTGTTCGACGGTTCCGAATTGAAGATGATCGGTGGCGCTTCGGCTTTCACCGCGGCGCGGCGGATCGAGTTGTTGGCCGAACTCGAACCTTTGCGCCTCGGGGACGACGTTGTGGCCGAGGGAGAGGCCAGCCGGTGGAGATCGGCCGCAGACCGCTCCTGGATTCCGCTTCGTCCTGAGCGGGTGCTGGAAGTGGCGTACGACCAGATGGAAGGGGAACGCTTTCGGCACGCCGCGCGGTTCCTGCGCTGGCGTCCGGACAGGGTGCCCGACGAATGCACTTTCGATCAGTTGGAGGTTCCGGTGCGATACGACTTCGCGGATGTTCTTGCAGGTGGTAAGTGATGGCGAGTCCCGCAGAGGAACTGGACGTCGACGGGATCGCGGTCCGGTTGTCGAGCCCGGACAAGATCTACTATCCGCAGTTGGGTGAGGACGGCGGAACCAAACGGCATCTTGTCCAGTACTACCGAGCGGTGGCGCTGCAGGGTGCAGCGTTGCGGGCGCTCCAAGATCGGCCAACGCATCTTCAGCGATTCCCCGACGGCATCGAGGGCGAAGAGGTTTACCAGAAGCGGCTGCCGGCAAAGCGGCCCGAGCACGTCGAATCCTGCGAGGTCACGTTCCCGTCGGGTCGCAAGGCTGACGTCCTTCGAGTGCGAAGCGCTGCGAACATCGTGTGGGCCGCCAATCTCGGGACTGTCACGTTTCATCCCTGGGCCGTGCGGTGCCCGGACACCGACCACCCGGACGAACTCCGCATCGATCTCGATCCGCAACCGGGGACCGGGTTCGACGAGGCCGTTGCCATCGCGGACGAGGTCCTTCACCCTCTGCTCGCCGAGTTGGGATTGGAAGGATTTCCCAAGACGTCCGGTGGCCGAGGCCTTCACGTCTACATCCCGCTCGAGGCGCGCTGGGATTTTGTCGAGGTCCGCCACGCGGGTATCGCCCTCGCCCGTGAAGTCGAACGTCGTAGTGCCGATCGCGCCACAACCGCGTGGTGGAAGGAAGAGCGGGGTGAACGGATCTTCATCGACTTCAATCAGAATGCCCGTGACCGGACGATCGCGGCGGCGTATTCCGCTCGTAAGACGCCGATCGCAACTGTGTCCACGCCGGTGACCTGGGACGAACTGCGCGACGTGCATCCAGACGACTGCACCATCGCCACGGTTCCCGGCTTGCTCGCCGATCGTGGTGATCCGATGGAAGCGATGCACGACAAGGCCTTTGCCCTCGACGTTCTGTTGGAGATGTGGGAGAAGGATCTGGCGGCGGGACTTGGCGATCTGCCGTACCCGCCGAACTATCCCAAAATGCCCGGTGAACCCAAACGTGTTCAACCGAGCAAGGACCGCGATCGGAAGAACAAAGACGGGTAGCGTCAGAGGCGGACATATCGGGTAATTCGATTAGACGTCGAATGTACGGTCACGTCGAATGCACTGTGGGGGTTGGATATGGATCGCCGGAAAATGCGAGCAGCAGGCTTAGCGGCGGGTGGCGTGATTCTTGCCGCCTTCGGATTGTCACTCGGTAGCGGAACAGCGTCGGCCGCGACGTTGGATTGTTCGGCGCGCGGCCAAGATCAGACGATCGTCGACGGGTCATCCGCATGCCGAGCGGTGGCAGATCCCTCCAGTTACGCGATTTCACACGTGGAGGGCGATGGCGTCGGCGTCGCCGATTCGCGAGACGGTGGCCGGTCGGCGGGCGTCGGACTCTTCGGCGGCGTTGCTGCAGCGGAGTCGCGCGGTGGGCTGCTTGCCGCCGTTGCGTACGGCCCGGGTTCGCTCGCACTCGGTCGCACAGACTCCTCACCCTTTGCCGTGGTGCTCAGCGGACCTGGCGGCAGAGCGGCGGTGGGTGACGCGGACGTCGGGGCGATCTGCTCGGGTGGTCCCACCCTTGTTTTCAACCTTGCCACAGGTCAGGGATGTGTCAGCGACGGCACTTCGACGTGGGTCACCCCGTGAGTGCACCCCGGTCCTGAGCCTCTTGCGTGACAGTGGTCACAATGGTGTCAAGCTCCTGCCACCGATCCGGTGACCGGACAACTTGAATCAGCGGGGATCGGAGGACGCGATGGCTCCCAATGCACGACGGGGTTCGCTCGCCCGGGTGGAGGTGCCGTCGCGCACCGAGCTGTATGTGGACCGGCGATTCCTTCCCTTGGCCGACCGCTTCTTCGCGATGTATCGCCAACCGCAACAAGGCGGCGGCGCGCTGGTCGTGTACCTGGGCGGCGAGAAAGTTCTCGACATCTGGGCCGGCAATGCCGACCGCGACAGGCGCTGGGACCACGACACGGTGTCGCTTTCCTTCTCGACCGGCAAGGGCGTGGCCAGCACCGTCGTTCACCGACTGGCCGAACGCGGGCTGATCGACTACGACTCTCCGGTTGCTCAGTACTGGCCCGAATTCGCAGCGGCCGGCAAGGACAAGATCACCGTCCGGGAACTGATGTCACATCGCGCGGGCCTTCACCGCGTTCGCGGGCTCATGCCGCATCCCCTCGACCTGATGGACTACGACGCGGTCGTTGCCGCCCTGGCTGCCGAGAAGCCGGATCCGCGTCGGCTTCGAGGCCCCGGCTATCACGCTGTGACCTACGGCTGGTTGGTAGCCGAACTTGTGGCCAGGGTGTCCGGTCAGCCGTTCATCGACGTCGTACAAGCTGAGGTAGCGAAGCCCCTCGGCGTCGACGAGTTCTGGTACCGCGTACCCGAAACCGAGCGTCCACGGATCGCGAAGCTGTTCCCACATATCAACCCTGCCGGCTTGAACTGGGCCTTCGCGTCTACCGTGCTCTCACACGTCGGTCCGACTCGCGGACTCGCGGAGGCCGCGATGCCGGACGGTTTCGACGTCATGGTGCGCAACCCGGCTGTCCACGACGCCGTCATGCCGGGCTGGAACGGAGTGTTCAGCGCGCGTGCTCTCGCGAAGATGTACGGCGCCATCGCGAACGGCGGCGTGATCGACGGGAAGCGGTTCCTGAAGGAATCGACCATCGACCAGATGTCGACCATCCAGACTCGCGATCGGGATTACGTGCTGGCGGTGCGGCCCAACTGGACTCTCGGTTACCACCCGCCGATCATTGCCGCGCGGCGGCAGCCGCGGAATGCGATAGGCCACTACGGAGTCGGCGGTTCAGGCGCGTATGCGGACCTGTCCAGCGGACTCTCGCTCGGTTTCACCACCAACAGGTTGGGTAGTGCTGTGACAGCTCTCGGTGATCTTCGCCTTGCGAGGCTCGGCGCCGAGGCGCAGGAGTTGGTTCGTCGAATCTGACACGAAGGGAATGCCATGAGCAGCAACGTGTACCGGGTGACCGAGATCGTCGGCTCGTCCACCGAGAGCAGTGACGCGGCAATTCGCACCGCCATCGCCCGGGCGAACGAGACGGTGCGCAACCTCGAATGGTTCGAGGTGGTGGAAACTCGCGGCCACATCGAGAACGGCGCCGTGGCGCATTTCCAGGTCACGTTGAAGGTCGGCTTCCGGCTCGACGGCGACGAATCCTGAACCGTTCTTCATGAGTGTTGATCTCACGGCAGCCGTCGGGTTCATGGCGGGACATGCCAGGACTCTCGATCGGCATCGGCTGAATTTGATTCTCGGACAGGGTGACCGGGCCGCGGCTTGTGCGGCCGTGGACGGTTATCGCAACCCGGACGGTGGGTACGGCTGGGGACTCGAACCGGATCTTCGCTCGGCAACCAGCCAACCTGGCGGAGCGCTGCATGCCTTCGAAGCCTTTGCCGACATCGGAACGCCGACGCCCAGATCGGTCGAACTGTGCGACTGGTTGCAGACCAATTCGCTGGCAGGCGGCGGTTTGCCCTTCGCCTTCCCGATTGCCGACCCAGCCGGGTGTGCGCCCTTCTGGGTGAGCGCGGACCCGTCGGCGCCGTCGTTGCAGATCACCAGCATTGTGTGTGCTGCAGCGGCTCGCGTTGCCGAATTCGACGAGGCCGTCGCCGGACATCCGTGGTTCGCCTCTGCCGTTCGATATTGCCTCGACGCGATCGACGGGGCGGATTCTCTGCATGCCCTCGAGCTCGCCTTTGCCTTGCAGTTTCTCGACGCGGTTCACCGGAACAGTCCCGAAGCGTCGTCGTTGGTGAGCACTCTTGGTTCGCGTATCCCGGCTGACGGCTTGGTTCACGTGGACGGGGGAGCCGAGGGCGAATTCATGCGGCCCCTCGATTTCTCACCGCTTCCTGGCGGTCCGACCCGCACGTTGTTCGATGCAGCGGTGATCGACTCCGAACTGTCCGCGCTCGCTGCACGGCAAGACGACGACGGCGGTTGGGCGGTGGATTTCGACAGCTATTCGCCCGCCGCGGCGTTGGAATGGCGAGGTCACGCCACCGTGCAGGCGGTATGGCTGCTGAAGCGCAATGGGGTGATCTGAAAACGATTCTCGCGCCAAATTGGAACACGTTATAGTCTGGGAATCAGTTCGTGCTTCGTGTTTCAGGGATAGGGGAATGTCATGGCGTATGTGATCACGCAGCCGTGCTGCAACGACGCCTCGTGTGTTGACGTGTGTCCGGTCAATTGCATTCACCCGACACCGGACGAAGCTCCGTTCGCGACCACCGAAATGCTCTACATCGATCCCGACACCTGCATCGATTGTGGTGCGTGTGTGGACGAGTGCCCGGTCGAGGCGATCTTCCCGGACAACGAACTCGACGAGGACGACGCGCCGTACCTGCAGATGAACGCGTCGTACTTCGAGAAGCATCCGATGGGCCCGGATTGGCCCGAGCCGATCACGATGGCCAAGATCGATCCCGAACTGGGAACGCTGAAAGTGGCGATCATCGGCTCCGGCCCCGCAGCCTGCTATGCGGCGATGGAACTGACCGGCAAGCCTCGCGTGGAGGTCGACATGTTCGATCGGCTTCCCACTCCCTACGGATTGGTGCGCGCCGGCGTGGCGCCGGATCATCCCGGAACCAAAGGCGTCACCGACCAGTTCCGCGCCGTGGTCGCGAAAAAGACCGTGCGCTGCCACTTCAACGTCGAGGTGGGTACCCACATCTCGCATTCGGAACTCTTGGACCATCACCACGCAGTGATCTACGCGGTCGGCGCTGCCGGGGATCGCAAGCTCGAGATCCCGGGCGAGGAACTGCCGGGAAGTCACGCTGCCACCGAGTTCGTCGCCTGGTACAACGGCCACCCGGGATATGCCGATCGGACTTTCGATCTGTCCGGCGAGCGAGCGGTGATCGTCGGAAACGGCAACGTCGCACTCGACGTCGCTCGCATCCTGGTGACCGACCCGGACCAGCTCGCGAAGACGGACCTCGCCGAGCATGCATTGGAAGCGCTGCGTAACAGCAAGATTCGCGAGGTCGTCATTCTCGGGCGGCGCGGGCCGGCGCAGGCCGCGTACACCAATCCCGAACTGTTGGCCCTCGGACAGATGGCAAACGTGGACGTAGTCGTCGACCCGATCGAAGCCGAACTCGACGAGGCCAGTCAGGCGTTCGTGGACAGCGATGCCGCGGAGCCGTCCGTGCTGCTCAAGGTCAAGCAGGCGCAGGAATTTGCTTCCCGTACCGCAGATCCTTCTCGCAAGCGGATCGTTCTCCGGTTCCTCACCTCTCCCGTCGAGGTCCTCGGCGACGGTGCAGTCTCACAGGTGAGGATCGTGAATAACGAATTGGTGGCAACGCCGACCGGTCAGCTCTCCGCCCGGCCTACCGAAACCGAGGAGACGATCGACACCTCCCTGGTGCTTCGGTCGGTCGGATACCGCGGCACACCGATGGCCGACTTGCCCTTCGACGACGCTCGCGGCGTGATCCCCAACGAGAACGGCCGCGTGATCGACACCGACACCGGCACGCCGATCCCGGGTGTCTACGTCGCGGGTTGGATCAAGCGCGGACCGACCGGCGTGATCGGCACCAACAAGTACTGCTCCGCCGAGACTGTGTCGATGATCTTCGACGACTTCGCTGGTGGGCGCCTCGCCACGCCGACCGAGGACGCTGACAAGTTGCAGGTTCTGCTGGCAGATCGGTCGCCGGATCAGGTGGACTACCAAGGTTGGCAGCGGATCGACAAGGCAGAACGAGCATCCGGTGCCGCCGCCGGTAGACCGCGAACCAAACTCATCTCCATCGAATCGATGTTGGCGGCTGCTCGCAGCGAGGGATAGCAACGATTGGGCGAACATCCGAATTGCTCGATTGCCGCATTTGTGTGTTAATGACTATGGAAATGTGCGGTTTGCTCTCTTTGGCGTGCTCGGGCGTGTAGGTGTGCGCCCGGCGGGCGCGTCCGGATGGTGCATCGGCATCGGTACCAGGCGGGTATCGATGCCGGCCGCGCAAACTCCACGTGAGTACGTGGTCATTCGAGCGAAGGTAGTGACATGGGCAGCAAACAGGGTCGTCGGACGTCACGGGTTGCCGTGGCAATCGTCGGAGCGGTGGCTGCCGGCCTGGCTCTCGCCGGACCTTCCGCGGCCGTTCCTCTCTTCCCCGGTGGACCGGACATTCCATTGCCCGTCATTCCCGGCGTTCCGTACCTCGATCCGGCGATTCCGGTTCCGGGCATCCCGGGTACACCGATTCAGGCTCCCATCGGCGCTCCCAACTTCTCCGCGCCGTCGCTCAACCCGTTGGCGGGTGAGACAGTCGGCATCGCGCAGCCGATCATCATTCGTTTCAACGAGGCAGTCGGCGACCGTGCCACGGCCGAGCGCGCGATTCGCGTGACCACCGATCCTCCGGTCGATGGCAGCTTCTACTGGATCAACGACAGCCAGGTCCGTTGGAAGCCGGCACAGTTCTGGCCGGCGAACATCTCCGTGACCGTCGACGCCGGTGATTCGCACTCCACGTTCAACATCGGTGACGCACTCGTCACCGTCGCGGACGACAACACCAAGCAGGTCACCGTCACCCGCAACGGTGAGGTCGTGCGCACCATGCCGACGTCGTTCGGCAAGCCGGGGCACGAAACACCGAACGGCACGTACATCGTCGGCGAGCAGCTGCGCGACATGTACATGGATTCGTCCACGTACGGCGTTCCGATCGATTCTCCCGAGGGTTACCGCACCTACGTCGAGTACGCGACACGAATTTCCTACAGTGGCATCTTCGTCCATGCCGCTCCGTGGTCGGTAGCGCAACAAGGTTTCACCAACGTCAGCCACGGCTGCCTCAATGTCAGCACCGAGGACGCCAAGTGGTTCTTCGAGAACGCAGGCAAGGGTGACCCGGTGATCGTGCAGAACACTGCAGGTGGAGTCCTCAGCGGCGCCGACGGATTGGGTGACTGGAACCGCTAGACATCGACGAGGAAGGCCCTGCGCGAGAAGTATTCGCGCAGGGCCTTTTTCGTGTCGCGTTCAGCTCGAGTGTCTTGTACGTTCACCATTCATTCGTTGCGAGCGGTCAGACTGCCTCAGTGAGATCGAGTCCGGAAAGAACGCTGCCCACATCAGGCAAGCCAGGTCTGTGGGGCAGACCATGGCGTGATTACGCGCTCTTTGCGCTCTTGGTAGGTCCCAATCTCGCGTTGCTGATCTTGTTCACCTATCGCCCGCTGGTGGACAACATCCGACTTTCGTTCTTCGACTGGAACATTGCGGACCCGAAGGCGACGTTCATCGGGCTGAGCAACTACCGCGAGTGGTTCGGACGAAGCGACACCTGGCAGATCGTCACCAACACAGTGGTATTCACATTGGTCACAGTGGTGGGTTCGATGGTCATCGGTCTGGCGTTGGCCATGCTGCTCGATCGCAAGCTCGTCGGGCGAAACCTGGTCCGGTCGGCGATCTTCGCGCCGTTCGTGATCTCCGGTGCAGCGATCGGTGTCGCGTTTCAGTTCGTCTTCGACCCCAACTTCGGTCTGATCCAGGATCTCCTGCACCGCGTCGGACTCCAATCGCCCGACTTCTATCAGGACCCCCACTGGGCGCTGTTCATGGTGACGGTGACATACATGTGGAAGAACCTCGGCTACACGTTTGTCATCTACCTCGCTGCGTTGCAAGGAGTTCGGCAAGAATTGAACGAAGCAGCCGAAATCGACGGCGCCAAGCCGTGGACCAAGTTCCGCCGGGTTCTCCTACCTCAGTTGCGCCCGACGACGTTCTTCCTCTCCATCACCGTCATGCTCAACTCGCTCCAGGTCTTCGACATCATCAACGTCATGACCCGTGGTGGCCCGCTGGGTACAGGGACGACGACGATGGTCTACCAGGTGTACAACGAGACATTCCGAAACTTCCGGGCGGGCTACGGCGCGACGGTTGCCACCATCATGTTCTTGATCCTGCTGATCATCACCGTCTACCAGGTTCGTGCCATGGATCGGGGAGAAGAAAAATGACAGCGGTAGAGGAAAAGAAAAGCGCTGCTCCGACTTCCGTCGTCCGACCCGGGCCGGATCGCAAGAACGTGGACCGGCGTGAGGTCGGTGTGAAGATCCTCGGCTACGCGGCAATGGTGATCGCCTTGGTCATCATCGTCCTGCCGCTCTACTGGATCGTGATGACCTCGTTCAAGGAGCGTCCGGAGATCTACACGCAGCCTGCAACGTGGTGGCCGTCATCGCTGCATCCCGAAAACTATTCCGAAGCAACGACATCGGTTCCGTTCTGGATGTTTTTGCGGAACTCGATAGTGATCACGACGATACTGTCCGCGGCGAAGTTCGTTCTGGGGACTCTCAGCGCCTATGGGCTGGTGTTCCTGCGCTTCCCGGGGAAGAACTTCGTCTTTCTCGGAATCATCGCCGCATTGATGGTTCCGAACCAGATCACCGTGATCTCGAACTACGCGCTCGTGGCAGAGTGGGGCTGGCGTAACACGTTCCAGGGCATCATAGTTCCGCTTGCGGGTGTAGCCTTCGGTACGTTCCTCATGCGCAACCATTTTCTCTCGATACCTTCGGAGATCATCGAGGCAGCGCGGATGGACGGCGCCGGCCACTGGCGGCTTCTCTGGCGCGTGGTGCTCCCCGTTTCCGGGCCCACGATGGTGGCGTTCGGCATCATCACGGTGGTCAACGAATGGAACGAGTACCTGTGGCCGTTCCTCATGTCCGACGATTCCTCGGTGGCGCCGCTGCCGATCGGATTGACCCAACTGCAGAACAACGACGGACTCACCAACTGGGGTCCCGTCATGGCAGGAACGGTACTGACGATGCTACCGATCCTGGTGATTTTCCTTCTGCTGCAACGACACATGATCAAAGGCCTCACCTCCGGTGCGGTCAAGGGCTGACAGCTTTTCCCGTCACATTTCTTTCTCGAGGAGCAGTAATGGCAAACATGAACAGGCGCGGATTTCTGAGCCTCGGCGGTGCAATCGCCGCCGGCGCAGCACTGACCGCGTGCGCGGGATCCGGTGGTTCCAGCGCTGATGCTGCGGGAACATCCGGTGCGTCGGGTGAGTCCAACACCATCACCTTCTGGTCGAACCACCCGGGTAAGTCCACCGACGTGGAGAAGGAATTGATCAACCGCTTCCAGACCAAGTACCCGGACTTGAAGGTCAACTTGGTGGACGGCGGCAAGAACTACGAAGAGGTGGCGCAGAAGTTCAACGCTGCTCTCTCCGGCGGAGATGTTCCCGATGTGGTTGTGCTGTCGGATGTCTGGTGGTTCAACTACGCACTTGCCGGGGCAATCGAGCCGCTCGACGGACTCTTCTCCGAGGTGGGCGTCGACTCGGCCGACTACGTCGACTCGTTGCTCGCCGACTACCTGTTCCAGGGCAAGCACTACGCACTTCCCTATGCGCGGTCGACGCCGTTGTTCTACTACAACAAGGCGGTCTGGTCGCAGGCCGGACTTCCCGACCGTGGGCCTGCAACGTGGCAGGAGTTCGACGAGTGGGGACCTGAGCTGCAGAAGGTCGTGGGCAACGGCAAGTTGGCACACGGGTGGGGCAACGCGAAGGATTACCTCGGCTGGACCTACGAAGGCCCCATCTGGACCTTCGGCGGATCGTACTCCGACCAGTGGAATTTGCAGCTCGACAACGAGAAGACCATTGCCGCAGGGCAGTTCCTCTCCAACATGATTCACGACAAGAAGTACGCCGCGGTCTCCACTGACATCGCAAACGAATTTGGTACGGGCATCCTGGCGTCGACCATCGCGTCGACGGGTGACCTGTCCGGCATCAAGAAGACTGCCAACTTCGACTTCGGCACCGCTTTCCTCCCGGCGGTGGACGGAACTCCCGGTTGCCCCACCGGCGGCGCCGGGCTCGCCATCCCGTCCAAGATCTCCGATCAGCGTAAGAAGAACGCGCTCAAGTTCATCGACTTCATCACCAATGGTGAGAACACGGCGTACTTCTCGCAGAACGTCGGCTACATGCCGGTCCGCAAGTCGGCAACGTCGGAGCCGAGCATGAAGGCATTCCTCGACGCGAATCCGAACTCCCGTACCGCTGTGGATCAGCTTTCGCGTACGCGCTCGCAGGACTACGCACGCGTGTTCGTCCCGGGTGGCGATCAGATCATCGGCACCGGACTCGAGCAGATCGCTCTCCAGAAAGCCGACGTCGCATCGACATTCGCCGTCGTTGCCACCCAGTTGCAGCAGATCATCGACCGGCAGATCACCCCAAAGCTGCCGAAGTAGTAGGAGAGAACACTCATGGCCAACGTGCAATTCGCGGGAGTCACGCACCGCTACGAAGGAACCGATCGACCGGCAGTCGACCGTCTCGACCTCGACATCGCCGACGGTGAGTTCCTGGTACTCGTAGGGCCTTCCGGTTGCGGTAAGTCCACCAGCCTGCGAATGCTCGCCGGTCTCGAATCCGCGTCGGACGGCCGGATCGAGATCGGCGGCACGGACGTCACGCATCTCGCGCCGCGAGCACGTGACGTCGCCATGGTGTTTCAGAGTTACGCGCTGTACCCGAACATGACCGTCGAGCAGAACATGGGTTTTGCGCTCCAGAACGCGGGAGTGGGAAAGTCCGAACGGCGCGAGCGGGTACTCGAGGCAGCACGGATGCTTGAACTCGAACCGCTGCTCGGACGTAAACCGGCCAAGCTGTCCGGTGGGCAACGTCAGCGAGTTGCCATGGGTAGGGCCATCGTTCGCCATCCCAAGGTGTTCTGCATGGATGAGCCGCTCAGCAATCTGGACGCCAAACTACGCGTGAGCACGCGGTCGCAGATCGCTGCCTTACAGCGTCGACTCGGCACCACGACGGTCTACGTCACCCACGATCAGGTCGAGGCGATGACGATGGGGGACCGGGTGGCGGTGATGCTGGACGGTCGTTTGCAGCAGGTGGCGAAGCCGCGGGAACTTTACGACAACCCCGTCAACACCTTTGTGGCCGCCTTCATCGGATCGCCCGGCATGAACCTGATCGAAGCGCCGGTCGAGGGTACCGTCGCAGTGCTCGGTGACCTGCGGATTCCGCTGCCCACCGGGGCGTCCGAGCGGGAGCGGGTCGTCGTGGGAGTGCGTCCCGAGTCGTGGGATCTGGTGGGAGCGTGGCGAAAGGGCTCGCTGGCCGTGGATGCCGACCTGCTTGAAGAGCTGGGCGCCGAATCGTTCGTCTATGCAAAGGGTGCCCCGGATTCGCAGTGGCAGAGCCGATCCGGCCGAATTGTCATTCGCGTCGATCGGAAGATGTCGGTGGCACCGGGGGAGTCGCTTCATCTGCTGCCCAAGGCCGGCGAGGTGTACTTCTTTTCCGCGGAGACCGGGGTACGTCTGTAGCGATACTGTGTGCGGCATGACCGTCGCACGTTCGCTATTGCTGTTCGTACTCGCCGCGCTGCTCGAGATCGGGGGCGCGTGGTTGGTGTGGCAGGGAATTCGCGAGCACAAGGGCTGGATCTGGGTAGGGCTCGGCGTCATCTCGCTCGGTCTCTACGGTCTGGTCGCGACCATGCAACCCGATGCGAACTTCGGGCGCATCCTCGCCGCGTACGGCGGGATCTTCGTAGCGGGTTCACTGCTGTGGGCGGTGGTGATGGACGGATTCCGCCCGGATCGTTTCGACATCGCCGGTGCGCTGATCTGTCTGGTCGGCGTCGGGGTGATCATGTACGCCCGGTAGGGCCTTCGGCCCCGTGCGCGCTCAGGGAGTCCAGGGGGTCCTTAAGCGCGCACAGGGGCTTGCCCTTGCTACCAGATCTTCACACGCTTCTCCGGCTCCAAATACAGTGCGTCACCTGGCTTGACGTCGAACTCCTCGTGGAACGTGTCGAGGTTGCGGACGACGCCGTTGCACCGGAACTCCGGCGGCGAGTGCGGGTCGACGGCCAGACGGCGAAGCGCTTCGGCCTCACGGGCCTTCGTGCGCCATACCTGCGCCCACCCGAAGAACACGCGCTGCAGACCGGTGAGTCCGTCGATGACCGGAGGTTCGGTACCTTCGGTCGCGATCTTGTACGCCGCGATCGCGATCGACAGCCCGCCGAGATCGCCGATGTTCTCGCCGATCGTGAATTCACCGTTGACGTGGTGGCCCGGCAGTTCCTTGGGCTCGAACTCGTTGTACTGCTCGATGAGAGCCTTTGTGCGCTTGCCGAATTCGCTACGATCCTCGTCGGTCCACCAGTCGACCATGTTGCCGTCGCCGTCGTACTTGGCACCCTGATCGTCGAAGCCGTGCCCGATCTCGTGGCCGATGACGGCGCCGATACCCCCGTAGTTGGCGGCATCGTCGGCTGCGGCGTCGAAGAACGGCGGCTGGAGAATGGCTGCGGGGAACACGATTTCGTTCATGCCCGGGTTGTAGTAGGCGTTGACGGTCTGCGGCGTCATGAACCACTCGTCACGGTCCACGGGGCCACCCAGCTTGGCCAGGTCACGGTCGTACTCGGCGGCGTATCCACGACGGTAGTTGCCCACCAGGTCGGTAGCCGAGATATCGAGACCGGCGTAGTCACGCCACTTGTCGGGGTAACCGATCTTCGGGGTGAACTTCTCGAGCTTGGCCAACGCGGCCTCACGAGTCTGCGGGCTCATCCACTCGAGGTCGGAGATGTTGCGGCGGTACGCCTCCTGCAGGTTGGCGACCAGTTCCAGCATGCGGGTCTTCGCCTCAGCGGGGAAGTGACGGTCGACGTAGAGCTTGCCGACGGCCTCGCCGAGCAGATCCTGAACCAGGCTGACCCCGCGCTTCCAGCGCTCACGGTTCTCTTCGGTACCCGAGAGCGTGGTGCCGTAGAAAGCGAAGGTCTCGTCGACCAGCGCGGAATGCAGGTAGGGGGAGCGAGCGTGCAGCACCTTCCACGCTGCCCATGCTTTCCAGTCGTCGAGTGACTCCGACGCCCAGAGTGCGGTGAAGGTGTGCAGGAAATCGGGCTGACGGACCACGATCTCAGCGAACTTCTCCGAATCGGCGCCGAGACCGGACAACCATGCCGCCCAGTCCAAACCGGGGTTCTGTTCGGTCAGTTCCTCGAAGCCCACAAGGTTGTAACTCAGATCTGCGTCACGACGCTTGACGACGTCCCAATGCCCGGCCGCGATCTTCTTCTCGAGTTCGAACACACGCTGTGCGTCGTAGCCGACGCCGGCGAGGGTGAACATCTTGTCGATGTGCGCGACGTACTTCTCGCGGATCTCCGCGTAGTTGTCCTCGCGGTAGTACGACTCGTCGGGCAGGCTGATTCCCGACTGGCTGAAGTGGATCAGGTACCGCTCGGAATTCTTGGCATCGGTGTCGACGTAATGCGAGATGGCACCGCCGACGCCGACGCGCTGGTGGCGTCCGATCACGGTGGCCAACGACGACCGGTCCGGCGCATCGGCGACGGCGTCCAGCTCGTCGTCGATGGGGCTGAGGCCCGCGGCCTCCACGGCGTCGGCGTCCATGAAGCTCGAGTACAGGTCGCCGATGCGCTGTGCATCGGTACCGGCGGCAGAGTTGGACTCCGCGGCTTCGGTGATGATGGTCTGTACGTCTTCTTCGGCCTTGTCGTAGAGCGTCCGGAAGGCCCCGTCGACTGCGCGGTCTGCCGGAATCTCGTATTCGGCGAGCCATTTTCCGTTGACGTGGACGAACAGATCGTCCTGCGCCCGTGTGTCGCCGTCGAGGTGGGTGAGGTCGATGCCTGAGCGATGAGCCGTGGTCATTTCTCCATCCTTACACGATCATGACGAACTGCTCGGTGTGTGCGTGATCGCTCCAGGCCCCAGTTCATCTCTTGTGCTGGGCAACGTCGGTACCGCATGGCACGATCGAATACGTGACCAGCAGACCTGCCGCAGATCCGCACCTGCAGGACCTCGCGCGACTACGACGCGTGCGTGACCGTATCGACCGGGAGTACGCGCGGCCTCTGGACGTGGAGGCGCTCGCGCGGGGAGTGAACATGTCTGCGGGGCATCTCAGTCGCCAATTCCGTCAGGCGTACGGCGAACCGCCGTACGCCTACCTGATGACCAGGCGAATCGAGCGCGCAATGGCGTTACTGCGCCGCGGGGACCTCAGTGTCACGGACGTCTGCTTCGAAGTCGGCTGCAGCTCTCTCGGCACTTTCAGCAGTAAGTTCACCGAATTGGTAGGGGTCCCGCCCAGCGTCTATCGGCGCGAGGCCGAGCAGTCGACGGCCGGAATGCCGTCCTGTGTGTCCAAACAAGTCACCAGACCGATCAGGAATCGAGAAGCGCAGAACCCACAACCGCAATTAACGTGATCGCCATGGACATCACCATTCACTCGAGTTTCCTTCCGCAGGACGACCCTGACGCCGCCCTGAACTTCTACCGCGACACCCTTGGGTTCGAGGTGCGCAACGACGTCGGATACGACGGGATGCGATGGATCACGGTGGGGCCGCCCGGCCAGCCCGGCACCTCCATCGTGTTGCATCCGCCGGCCGTCGATCCCGGAATCACCGACGACGAGCGCCGCACCATCATCGAGATGATGGCCAAGGGCACGTACGGCGGACTTCTTCTGGCCACCAAAGATCTGGACGATACGTTCGAGCGGCTTCAGGCCGGCGACATCGACGTCGTCCAGGAACCGACCGAGCAGCCGTACGGCGTTCGCGATTGCGCCGTCCGCGACCCAGCGGGAAACCTGATCCGTATTCAAGAACTGCGCTGAGACCGTCAACTGCGCTGAGACCGTCGGCGATCGACTGACAGATGGAGACACGATGACTGCCCTGCACACTGCAGACAGCCACGATTTGATCCGCGTGCAAGGCGCGCGGGTGAACAATCTCGAAGACATCAGCGTCGAGATCCCGAAGCGGAGGCTGACGGTATTCACCGGCGTCTCCGGTTCGGGAAAGAGCTCGCTGGTGTTCAGTACGATCGCCGCGGAATCGCAGCGGATGATCAACGAGACCTACAGCGCTTTCGTTCAAGGATTCATGCCGACGCTCGCGCGGCCGGACGTCGATGTTCTCGACGGCCTGACCACCGCGATCATCGTCGATCAACAGCGGATGGGCGTCGACCCGCGCTCGACAGTCGGAACCGCCACCGACGCCAACGCGATGCTCCGCATCTTGTTCAGCCGTCTCGGAAAGCCTCACATCGGTTCGCCTCAGGCGTTTTCGTTCAACGTGGCCTCGATCTCCGGAGCAGGCGCGGTCACGATGGAACGCGGCGGACGTCAGACGAAAGAGCGTCGTAGCTTCAAGATCACCGGCGGCATGTGTCCGCGATGTGAGGGACGAGGGGCGGTCAACGATTTCGATCTGACCGCGTTGTACGACGACACCAAGTCGCTCAACGAGAGTGCGATCACGGTCCCCGGCTACAGCATGGAGGGTTGGTACGGCCGGATCTACCGCGGCTGCGGTTTCTTCGATCCCGACAAGCCGATCAAGAAGTACACCAAGAAGGAACTGAACGATCTGCTCTACAAAGAGCCGACCAAGATCAAGGTCGAAGGCATCAACCTGACGTACACGGGTCTGATTCCGCAGATTCAGAAGTCGTTCCTCGCCAAGGACATCGACGCGATGCAGCCCCACATCCGGGCGTTCGTCGAGCGGGCGATCACGTTCACCACCTGCCCCGAATGTGATGGGACGCGTTTGAGCGAGGGTGCGCGGTCGTCGAAGATCAAGGGCGTCAACATCGCCGACGCCTGCTCGATGCAGATCAGCGATCTCGCGGAATGGGTCAGCGGTCTGAAGGAACCATCGGTCGCGCCTTTGCTCACGACGCTCGGCGAAACGCTCGACTCCTTCGTGGAGATCGGACTCGGCTACCTCAGTCTCGACCGTCCGTCGGGAACGCTGTCCGGTGGTGAAGCTCAGCGCACCAAGATGATTCGTCACCTGGGTTCCTCGCTCACCGACATCACGTATGTATTCGACGAGCCCACTACCGGCCTGCATCCGCACGACATCGCGAGGATGAACGATCTTCTGCTGCGCCTGCGGGACAAGGGCAACACCGTGCTCGTTGTCGAGCACAAGCCGGAGACGATCGTGATCGCCGATCACATCGTCGACCTCGGTCCAGGCGCGGGTAGCGCCGGCGGAAACGTCTGCTTCGAGGGCACAGTCGATGGCTTGCGAGCTAGCGATACGGTCACCGGGCGTCACTTCGACGACCGGGCCGCCCTCAAGGAGACCGTGCGGGAGTCCACCGGAGCAATCGAGATTCGTGGAGCGAACTCACACAACCTCCAAGATGTAGACGTCGACGTACCTCTCGGCGTACTGGTCGTGGTGACTGGTGTGGCCGGATCGGGTAAGAGTTCGCTGATCCACGGCTCGCTCGCGAAACGCGAAGACGTGGTGTCGGTCGATCAGAGTGCGATCCGCGGCTCGCGTCGGAGCAACCCGGCAACGTACACCGGGCTGCTCGATCCGATCCGCAAGGCATTTGCCAAGGCCAACGGCGTGAAGCCGGCGCTCTTCAGTGCCAACTCCGAAGGTGCCTGCCCGACGTGCAACGGCAACGGCGTCATCTACAGCGACCTGGCGATGATGGCCGGCGTTGCCACTCTCTGCGAGGAGTGCGAGGGCAAGCGCTTCCAGGCGGAAGTTCTCGAATACAAATTCGGTGGCAAGGACATCAACGAGGTTCTCACGATGTCGGTGGCCGAGGCCGAGGAGTTCTTCGGCGACGGTGAGGCGACGACGCTCGCTGCGCACAAGATCCTCGTCCGACTGGTCGACGTGGGGCTCGGGTACCTCACGATCGGCCAGCCGTTGACGACGCTGTCGGGCGGTGAGCGTCAGCGCATCAAGCTGGCGACGCACCTCGGCGAGAAGGGTGGCGTGTACGTCCTCGACGAGCCGACCACCGGACTGCACCTGGCCGACGTCGAGCAGTTGCTCGGCCTGCTCGATCGACTCGTCGATTCCGGTAAGTCCGTCATCGTCATCGAGCACCACCAGGCCGTGATGGCGCACGCCGACTGGATCATCGACCTCGGCCCTGGAGCCGGTCACGACGGCGGTCGGATCGTCTTCGAAGGCACTCCCGAGGAGCTCGTCGCCGACGGCTCCACCCTCACCGGAAAGCATCTCGCGGCATACGTCGGCGGCTGACCTGGCTCCTACCTCAGGCGTCGATACCCAGGTTGATGACGGCGAGGTAGGAACCGTCCGACTGCTTCTCGACGGTCATGAGGCCGGTGTCGTCGTAGATACCGTCACTGGCGTTGTTCGTGTTGTTCTCACGACCGGTGTGCTCGCTGTACGGGGACTGCGAGTACACCTCGTCGAGAAGGGTCTCGTCGAAGAAGGTCTGCGACGTGAGGACCGTCTTCTTGTCGATGTGAACCTTGACGTGGATGTGGGTGGTGCGGCCCATGTACCAGCCGGGGAAGATCGTTGTGAACTGTGCGATGCCGTTTGCATCGGTGGTCTGGGCGCCGCGCAGGTAGGTGCCGTCGTCGGTGGTGGTGGCTTCGGTGTCGCCGACGCTGTACGAACCGTCGGAGGTCTCGCCGGAACCACCCATGCCGCCGCCCATTCCTCCGGGGGCGCCTGACGGAGGTTCGCCCATTCCACCTCCGGGTGCACCTGACGGAGGTTCACCCATCCCGCCGGCCGGGGGAGTTCCGCCGCCACCACCGCCGCCGCCGCCGTTGGCGCTCAGCGAACCGGATTCGAAGCCGGAGTACACGCCGCCGGCGTCGCAGTGCCAGATCTCGACGACGGCGTTGGAGACCGCGCCGATGCTGCCGTCGACGTTGCACTGGCTGTTGTCCTGCACGCGCATTGCCACCTGCAGTGTGGTGCCCGGACGGTCTTCGCGGATGTCGCCGCGAATGGAGTCGACGTCGAACCAGTAGGGGCCCTGTGTCTCTTCCTTGCTCATGACGCACTGCGGTGCTTTGGCCAGAAGTGCGGTGACGGCATCGCCGGACGTGGCCGCTGCAGAAGCGCCGGAAGTGGTTGTCGCCGATGCAGCCGCGGCCGAAGTTGTCGTGGCGGTGCCACTGTTACCGGAACAGGCTGCGATGAGCCCGCCGAGACTGATGGTTCCGCCGAGAGCGAGGGCCCGTCGACGGCTCACGCGTAGCCTGCTCGCTTCGATGTCTTTGTTCACGCCGCTGTACCTCCATTGTGTGGGCTGTTGTCTCAATGGTGGACGGGCGACCTGGTGCGGAACTGGTTATCCGCTGTGAACTTGCTGGGAGAGCATCTGGATGCTCGAGGTGGCCCGTACGTAGACCTGCCCGCCGGCGTCGACGATGCGAGTTTCGATCAGGGCGAGCCTGCGCCCGGCGCGAATCACGGAGGCTTCGGCGCGCAAGACCGGCCCACCGATGTCGGGTGAGCGCAGGAAGTCGATCTTGTGGTCGAGGACGCGATAGTCCTGATCGGCGCTGGTCAGGGTCTGTGCTGCCAGTCCCGTAACGGCGTCGACTGCCGAGATGAGGACACCGCCCTGCACGGCGCCCAGCGGGTTGGCCATCCAGGCGACGGGTGCGAACTCCCCGACGACGGAACCTGGCGTCACGTCGACGACAGCAAGATCGAGTAGTCCGGCGAGCGGTCCGCGTTCGAGCGTGCCGCCTCGGATACCTTCGACGACGTCGGACCCCGACAACCCACTCAGGTTGCTCGTTTTCTCCGGCGTCGGGACCGGTAGCGGCTCACCGTCCACGTAGTCGTCGATTCCGACGACGGGTGGACGCGAGACCACCATTGCGCGGCCGGCCATCACGGCCAGCAGGGTGCCGTTCTCGTCGCGAAGTTGACCGGACGCGAGCCCGACGCCGTCGTCGAGATGCACGAGCGTGCCGGTGGCGCCGACGTCTGCGAGAGCGGGAATGTCGGCGCCCGCGCTGACCGTGACCTGCGCGAGCACGGATTGATGGCCCGAGGTCAGTCCCGAGTACACCGCGCCGCCCATGGCACCGTCGATCATGACGCCGATGGAACCGAGCACCGTCTTGCCACGGTGATCGTGGAAGCGCGGGCCGACTGCCTGCGCGAAGGCCAAGTCGCCAGGCACGACCGATACGGCGCGCACACCCATCAAGGTGTTGAGGGGGTCAAGTTGTGTGACGGGTGCGGCGGAGTTGTCGATGCTCATCCGTCGAGTATCTCCAGCGCGCCCAGTCCTGCCGAGACCGGGTCTCAACCACCGATACGTGAATGCATCTCCCAGACGAGGACTTCCGCCCCGGCATCGGAGGTCAGTTGCTGCCCACCCGAATCGCTCAACCGGACGGCATCACCCTCGTACAGTGTGCCGACGCCCTCCATCTCGGCAGTGCCCTGCGCAACGAAGACGTGCAGGAACGGTGCGCTGGGAAGATTCACGGAGGTGCCGGGCAGAATCCGCGCGACGTGCATGGCGGCGTTCTTGTTGTTGATGCGAATCGCCGAGTGATCCTTGTAGCGCTCCATTCCGGAGGCCACCGGGATCAGTCCGCCGCGCAGCAGTTCGTCGTCGATCTCGAGTTGTTCGTAGCCGGGAGTCAGTCCACCTTCGTCGGGTACCACCCACATCTGGATGAAATGCACGGGGTCGGAATGCTGTTCGCCGCCAATACGCCACGAATCGTTCTTCTCGCTGTGCATGATTCCGGTGCCGGCGCTCATGCGCTGGGCGAGGCCTGGATAGATGACGCCGGTGTGGCCGATGGAATCCTGGTGCACGAGCGAACCGCGAAGTACCCACGTCACGATTTCCATGTCCTTGTGCGGATGGGTATCGAAACCGGTTCCCGCCAGTACGGTGTCGTCGTTGTTGACGAGCAGCAATCCGTGATGAGTGTTGTCCGGATCGTAATGCTGTCCGAACGAGAACGAATGTTTCGAATCCAGCCAGGAGACGCGGGATTTCAAGCGATCACCGGAGCGGTGCACATCGATGTGCGGTGTCGTCCGTGGGGCCTGTGCTCGACCAGATGCCATGGCTCCTCCTTCTGTGCCACCGGGATCCATCACTACCGGATCCACCACTACCGGCATCCACCCTACGACGAACCTGCTGTGTAGTCCGAACATTGGGCGTACTCGGTGGTGTCGTCAGTTCGTCGACGCGTGCATCTCCCACACGAGTATCTCCGCATCGTCGATTCCCTCGACTCGTTGACCGCCAGTGTCCTTGAGTCGCAACGAATCTCCTGGTCCCAGCAATCCGACTCCCTCGACGTCGACAGTGCCGCTGGCGATGAACCCGTGCACGTACGGCGCATCCGGAAGAGATACCGACCCGCCGGTCTCGAGGCGAGCAACATGTAGTGCCGCATGTTTGTTGTGCAGGCCGATGGCGCTGTGACCGCGATGCGCAGGCATCCCCGATGCCAGGGTGATCAGGCCACCGCTGTCGAGTTCGGAGTTGATGTCGAGTTCCTGATAGCTCGGGGTCACTCCGGATTCGTCCGGCGGTATCCACATCTGAACGACGTGAACGGGTTCGGTGACGCGTGAGCCGTCGGCCCGGAAGCGATCGTTGCGCTCGGAGTGCAGGATTCCGGTACCGGCGCTCATTCTCTGCGCGAGTCCGCGATGGATGACGCCGGAGTGCCCAGCGGAATCCTGGTGAACCAGAGATCCGCTGAGCACCCACGTCACGATCTCGGTATCGCGGTGCTGATGAGTGTCGAAACCGGAGCCGGCTTCGATGATGTCGTCGTTGTTCACCAACAGAAGCCCGTGCGCGTACGCGGCGTGATCGAAGTTTCCGGCGAAGGGGAAACTGTGACGCGCGGTGAGCCAGCCGTAGTTGAGGTGCGCACGTTCGGCTGCTCGTTGGACGACCACCGACGACATGTCAGCTCAGCTTTTCGTGTGCTGCCGGGATGGATCCGAGGCGTCCGGCCTGGAAGTCCTCGAAGGCCTGCATGACCTCGGACTTGGTGTTCATGACGAACGGCCCGGCCATCGCGATGGGCTCACGAATCGGTTTGCCACCGAGGATGAATACCTCGAGGGATTCGGTCCGCGAATCCTGGCGATCGGAAGCGGCGACGGTGATGGAGTCACCGCGTCCGAAGACAGCCGTCTGCCCTACTCGAATGGGTCGACGCTCGGCTCCGACCGTTCCTTCGCCGGCGAGCACGTAGACGATGGCGTTGAACTCGGGGTTCCAGGGCAGAGTCAGGCTCGCACCCGGGGCAATAGTGGTGTGGGAGAGCGCGATGGGTGTGCACGTCGATCCGGGTCCGGCGTGGCCGGCGATGTCTCCGGCGATGACGCGCACCAAGGCTCCGCCGTCCGGCGAGGAAAGCAGGGCCACCTTGTTGCCCGTGATGTCCTGGTACCGCGGAGATGCCATCTTGTTGTCGCGAGGCAGGTTGACCCACAGTTGGACGCCGTGGAACAGGCCGCCGCTGAGGACGAGGTGCTCCGGCGGAGTTTCGATGTGAAGGATGCCGCCACCCGCGGTCATCCACTGAGTGTCGCCGCCGCCGATTACACCGCCGCCACCGTTGGAGTCCTGGTGCTCCATGATGCCGTCGATCATGTAGGTGACGGTTTCGAAGCCGCGGTGCGGGTGCCACGGAGTGCCCTTGGGCTCTCCGGGTGCGTAGTTGACTTCGCCCATCTGGTCCATGTGGATGAACGGGTCGAGGGCGGAGAGGTCGATGCCGGCGAACGCGCGGTGAACGGGAAAGCCTTCACCTTCGTATCCGACCGGCGCGGTGGTGATGCTCTTGACGGGGCGGTCGACTGCTGACTCTGCCGGCTCGTCGAGGCGGGGCAGGGCCAAGATGTTCTCGACTGTCACAGCAGGCATGTCGTACTCCTTGTATCCGTGAAGCTGATGTCAGGTAGTTGATTGTTCAACTATCTCATTCGGAGTCAACAAAGTCGAGCCCCGGGTATTCCCGGGGCTCGGCTGGTGTTCGGATCAGCCTGTTGTCTGGATCAGCGCAACATGCTGCCGAGGGTTTTTGCCGCTGCCATGACCTCGGCGCCCAGGGTTGCTTGATCCTCGGAGTCGAATACGGAGATTCCGAGGCTGGAGATGGCGTCGCGGCGTCTGCCGGGGATGACTGCCGAGATTCCGAGGACGGACGGGATGACCTCCCCGACGGTCACTGCATAACCCCGTGCGCGGGCAGCCGTCACTTCCTCTCGTTCCCCGCTCACCGGTGGGAGTGAGGCAAGAATGGAAAGCCCGGCGGAGCCGCGGTCGATCGGATCAACCTGCCCCGGATGAAACGCGACGTGAACCTTGGCGCTGCGCGGTTCGACCACCATCAGTGCGCGCACTTCGGTGTCGCTCTCGCGGACCACCAGGTGTGCTGTCGCCTCGGTGGCCTCGGCAAGTTCTTGAAGTATCGGGCGGGCCAGGGTTCGCAAATCTTGTTCCACCGGTTCGGCGAGGGTGACCAGTCCGGCGCCGAGAGTGACGCGCTTGAAGGAGTCCTTGCGGCACAGGTGATGAGCCTCGAGTGTGCGGATCAACCGATGTGCGACAGTCCGGTGGACTCCCACTCCGTCGGCAATGTCCGTGACTGACAAACCGTGCGGATAGGACGTCAGGAGTTCCAAGATCTCGAGTCCGTGGTGCAGCGTTTTCGACATGCTCGAGTCCACTTGAACTGCGCTTTTGCGCGGACGGTGTTCCTCGCTCAGCTCTGACATCAAATCCCTTTCTTGACGTTTGTGAGGTATGCCACCTACGCTTTGAACATATCGCACAGTGTGTGCGATTATCGCACACTTTACGGAGCTGCACAACCTTCGGGTGGATGCAGCGCAGCGTGTTCGGAGAGAACCTTCATGAGCAACTACCGCGTCGTGGCAACGGAGGATGTTGTCGCAATCCACCAGCTGTACGGCCACCAGAGTCATTGCATAGACTCTGGGCGCCAGCAGGATTGGGCGCAGACATTCACGGACAACGGTGAATTTCATTCAGCCAGTTATCCGGAACCCGTGGTCGGTTTCGACGACCTTGCAGCGTTTGCTGCTCGCTTTTACGCTGCTGCGGAAGCTGTCGACGAGGTGCATCGGCACGTTCTGACCAATCTCGTCGTCGAGGCGGTGGACGAGAGTGCTCTCGCAGTGCGCGGGTACCTGCAGATCGTTGCCACCGCTCGCGGCGGTGAATCGCGACTGGTGCGGATGACGACTGTCGATGACCGCGTGGTTCGGGTCGGTGAGGAATGGAAGATCGCCCGCCGCACCGTCTCCCGAGACGACGCACCTCGAGTGTCCGAACAAGGCTGAAGTACCGAAAAGTTTCTTGCACAACAATATTCAGTAGGAGAAGTACATCATGACCGAAAGCTCTGACCAGACGAACCCGGGCCGCACCGTTGTGACGCAGATGTCGGCGGTGTACCCGGAGTTGGCAGGCAAGGTCGCAGTGGTGACCGGCGCGGCTCAGGGTATGGGTGCGACGTTCGCCGAAGGGCTGGCAACACGCGGCGTACATGTCGTCGGTGCCGACATCAACGAAGAGCAGATGCTCGCCACGGCCGCACGAATCAATACGGACCTGGAATCGAATGCACTGGCGGACAAGCCGGGTCGCGTCGTTGGAGCTCGGGTCGACGTCACCAAGCCGGACGAGCACGAACTGCTTGCGCAGTTGGCGTTGAAGGAGTTCGGCCGGGTCGATTTCTGGATCAACAATGCGGGTATCTTCCCGTTCGCGCTGGCCGAGGAGATTACCCCGGAGCAGATCGGCGCAACGCTGAGTGTCAATGTCGAAGGAGTGCTCTACGGTGCTCAGGCAGCGGCACGCCACCTCGGTCCCGGTGGCGCCATCGTCAACATGTCCTCGGTATCTGCGCTGCGTGTGCGGAAGGGGAGAGGCGCTTACTGCACGTCGAAAGCTGCCGTCGCGCACCTCACTGAGTCGCTCGCAGTGGAGTTCGGAGACAAGGGTATTCGTGTGAACTCCATTGCGCCCGGCTACATCGACACGGCGATGACGAAGTGGGTTCAAGAAGATCCGATCGCGCTCGCGAACGCACTCGACGCGGTGCCGCTGCATCGTCTGGGCTCGCCCGAAGAGGTCTTCGGCCCGCTGCTGTTCCTGCTCTCGGACAGCGCGCGCTACGTCACCGGGCACAGCATTGCGGTGGACGGTGGTTCGCGGCATGTCTGAGTCCACGAAATATCCCGGCGTCGTTCTCGTTACCGGCGGTGCTGCCGGGATGGGAGCGCATCACGCGCGCACTCTCGCCGCGCGCGGTTCGCATGTCTGCATTGCCGATGTTTCGGATTCATCCGGCGTGGTCGACGACATTGTCTCCGCCGGCGGATCGGCGTCCGCTCATCTTCTAGACGTCACCGATGCCGAGGCCTGGGACCGGGTTGTCGACGAAATTCGCACCACCCGTGGGGAACTCGGCGGACTGGTCAACAACGCCGGCATCTCGCGTCGGCTCGAATTCATGGACACCCCGAACGGCATCTGGGAACTGACCATGAAGATCAACCTCTTCGGTCCGTTCTACGGTATGAAGGCGGTGGCGCCGCTGATGCGCGAGAGTGGTGGCGGATCGATCGTCAACATCTCGTCCATCGCCGGTCAGATCGGATACTTCTCTCCGGCTTACTCGTCGAGTAAGTGGGGTTTGACCGGTCTGTCGAAGTCGGCCGCAGGCAACTTCGCGCAGTGGGGGATTCGCGTCAACTCGGTACACCCGGGACTGGTCGGCACGGCGCTGCTCGGCGGCGCAAACGACTTCGTCGCCGCGTCACTGAAGTCGGTTCCCTTCGGACGCATGGGAACTCTCGACGAGATCACCGAAGCAGTGCTGTTCCTGCTCTCGAACAGTTCGACCTACACCACCGGTACGGAGCTCACCGTCGACGGCGGGTTGGTGTCGAACGGTCTTTACCACCGCATCATCGCGGAGACTGGAGAACTTTCATGACCGAGCACTGGGACGTCGTTGTCATCGGTGGCGGCGGAGCAGGCCTCGCGGCTGCGGTGTCCGCGGCAGAAGAAGGTGCATCCGTTCTGCTGTTCGAGTCCGAAACCGAACTCGGTGGTTCCACTGCGCTCTCGGCCGGAATCTTCACGGCCGCCGGAACAAGCGTGCAGGCCGGACTCGGCGTCGACGACTCGGCGGAGAAGTTCTTCCAGCACTACATGGACCTCAACCAGTGGATGCTCTCACCCGGATTGATTCGTGCGTTCTGCGAAAACGCCGGTCCGACACTGGAATGGCTCATCGGACTTGGCGTCGAAATTCCGGCGGCAATCTCGGGTAACGCTCACCAACCGGGACTCGCCCAGGCCGGCGTCGAGGACGTCTGGCGCGGCCATGTGCCCAAGGAT
The DNA here is from genome assembly GCF_030407755.1 of Rhodococcus sp. APC 3903. NCBI lineage: Bacteria > Bacillati > Actinomycetota > Actinomycetes > Mycobacteriales > Nocardiaceae > Rhodococcus > Rhodococcus sp. APC 3903. Next base: position 58,170 of record NZ_JASDCV010000018.1, on the reverse strand, counting down.
CAGGGATACGGACTGATTCAGGTGCTGGACAAGGCTCGTCGTAAGCACGGGATCGAGGTCATCTTCGGAACACGGGTGCAGAAGCTGATCGAGGAAGACGGTCGGGTTGTCGGTGTTGTCGCCGACGACATCGAGGTACATGCGGGCGCCGTCGTTGTTGCTTCCGGTGGATTCGCGCAAGATCCTGGCTTGGTGGCGCGCCACTTCCCGGACGCGAACAAGGCCGGAGACGCCTTGTTCGTCGTCGCAGCCGAGGGGAGTCGCGGAGACCATCTTCGTTTTGCCGAGGACCTCGGTGCTTCCGTGGCGGGCGACGGCTGGGGTCTGATGCTGCCCACGGTCTACTTCCAGCGACTCCATCACTGGCAGGCCGGTTTCCCGCCGAAGTCGCGGATCTACGTCAACCAGGACGGCCGTCGATTCATGGACGAGGACAGCTCGTACGCCGTCTCGACCGGCATCATCGACCATCAGGGTGGATACGGTTGGATGATCTTCGACGAGAACGCTCGCGTGAATCTGGCTCCTGGATATGCGGATTGGAATCCCGAACGCATCGAGGAAGAAGTTGCCGCCGGTGGCACGATTCGTGCGGACACGATCGAAGACCTCGCAGTGGCGACGGGTGTTCCGGTTGCGACGTTGGCGCAAACCCTGCGTCGATGGAACGACCAACTGCCCAGCGGTCACGACGACGACTTCCTCCGTCATCGCACGTTGCGGAACAAGGGTGCCGTCGGCAATCCGGATCCTATTGCGACAGCACCGTTCTATGCCGCGAAAATCCTTCCGGCGGAGCTCGTATGCACGCACGCGGGAATGGAGATCAACACCGATGCGGCCGTACTCGGCAGCACCGGAGTACCTATCGAGGGTCTGTACGCGGCCGGTGAGGCCGGCGCCGGAATCCTCGGACTGAGATACGTGGGCGGCGGCAATGCAGTTGCCAACGCTTTGACCATGGGCCGCGTAGCGGGACGTAATGCGGCGAATTACACCAGGACCAGCGCTGAGAGCGCACCGGTCCATTCCATCGCGCACTCCTGACGTCCGACGTCTGCGCGGCACCGAATCCAGTCAGTATCCAATCCAGGCAGGGAACAACATGTCAGAGAATGAGACCATGGCGAGAGCCGAATTCACCGAGGGCAGCAGCGTGGCAACCGAACGACAGTCGACGACGAAGGTAATTCGCGCGGCCATCGTCGGTACCGTCGTCGAGTACTACGACTTCGGTATCTACGGATACATGGCCACGACAATCGCCGCGCTGTTCTTCGTTTCCCACGACCCGAACGCAGCACTGCTCGGTACCTTTGCAGCATTTGCCGTGGCCTTCTTTCTACGCGTGCCCGGCGGAATCTTCTTCGGCCACATCGGCGACAAGTACGGCCGAAAGAATGCTCTCTCCTGGACCATCCTTCTGATGGTTCTGGCGACAGCAGGCATGGGCTTGCTACCGACGTACGCCACGCTGGGTGTGTGGGCCACGTCCATCCTCGTTCTGGCTCGTTGCCTTCAGGGCTTCGCGGCCGGCGGTGAACTCGGCGGTGCCAACGCGTTTGTCTCCGAGTCCGCTCCCAAGCGGTGGCGTGCAACGCAGACCTCGATGGTCAATACCGGCACCTACCTGGGTTCGCTGGCTGCTTCGCTCATGGCCCTCGGCCTGACGTCGGTATTCTCGCAAGAGCAGATCCTCGAGTGGGCGTGGCGTATCCCGTTCCTGCTCAGCCTGCTGATCGGTGGCATCGGTATCTGGATCCGTAGCCAGATGGAAGACACTCCTCAGTTCGAAGAACTGCAGGACAAGGGTGAGACCAAGAAGCTTCCCATCCGTGAGCTGCTCAGTACCTCCGGCGGCAGCGTCGTCAAGATCATCCTGCTGGGCGCACTCATCACCGGTGGCTACTACATCGCCTCGGTGTATGCCGCAACGTACCTGCAGACCACCGGCGGTCACTCGTCGCGCGTTGCCTTCCTTTCCACTTCTCTTGCGCTGGTTCTCGGCGTCATCACGTTGCCGATCTCGGGATACATGGCAGACAAGTACGGGCGTCGGCCGGTGCTGTTCGCCGGTAGTGCCGCCGCAGTGGTTCTCGGAATCCCGATGTTCATGATGATGGCCGGTTCTGGTATCTGGCAGGCGGTTGTCGGTCAGTCGGTGCTCTTCATCTGCGTTTCCGTTGTCAACGGTGCTTCGTACGTGACCTATGTCGAAATGCTGAAAGCATCTGTGCGGTACAGCGGTCTGGCCTTGGGCAACAACGTCACCAACATGTTCCTCGGTGGCACCGCGCCCTTCATCGCCACCTATCTCATCAGCTTGACCGGTAACTCTCTCGCCCCGGCCGGATACTTCGTGTTCTGTGCCGTGATCACCCTCGTCACGGTCTTCTTCATCAAGGAGACCAAGGGCGTTGAACTGCAGGTTGATTGATCACCTCGGGAGAACAGGAGACGTGTTGTGTCCCTCGCTGACAAGCAAGAAATCACCGAAGTTCTGTATCGCTACGCTCGGGCCGTCGATCGGAAAGATTTCGACAGCGTAGCTCTCTGCTACTTCGACGACGCGATAGACAACCACGGTGGTTACATCGGAACCGTCGACGGGCTCATCGAAGACATGAAGCTCAGGCACAAGACGATCGACTCTTCGATTCACTGCATTTCCAACATACTGATCGACGTCAACGGCGATGTCGCTCAGTGTGAGTCGTACTGTTTGTGTTTTCTGCGGCAGGAGCGTTCCGGTACGGATTCGGTGCAGACGCTTGCCACGATCAAGTGCCGTTACGTCGACAGGTTCGAAAGGCGCGGTGGTGAGTGGCGAATCGCCGATCGGATCGTCGTGTTCGACGAATCCCGTGAAGACATGATCGAGAACATCCTGCCCACTGACTGGGTGACGCAACGTCGATCCTTCGACGATCCGGTGTACACCAGGACGCCTTGACCAGTAGTGCAGACGAAAGGCCTTCACACACGATGTGTGTGAAGGCCTTTCGCCTGTTCGTTGGTCGTGTCAGCCCACTGCGTCCGGTGCGGCGACCTCGGTCAAACGGCCGTCCGAGAGCCTGAGCCAGCGTTCGACCTTGACCTCGGCCAGGAATCTCTCGTCGTGGCTAACCACCACGAACGCGCCCTGATATGCATTCAGGGCACTTTCGAGTTGAGCAACGCTCACCAAGTCGAGGTTGTTGGTCGGCTCGTCGAGAAGAAGCAATTGCGGGGCCGGATCGGCGAAGAGAACGCATGCCAAGGTAGCCCGCAGTCGTTCACCGCCCGAGAGTGCAGCGACGGGTAGGTGAGCACCCGCACCCCGAAAGAGGAAGCGCGCCAGGATGTTCATGCGTTCCGGTGCCGGAAGGCCTGGAGCAGACAATGCAAAGTTCTCGGCGACGGTGCGTGCGGGGTCGAGTAGGTCGAGCCTCTGCGACAGATATGCCACCCGGCCGTCGGCTCGCTTGACCTCACCGGAAGTCGGCGCAACATCCCCGTTGACGATGCGAAGTAGCGTCGACTTTCCGACGCCGTTCGGCCCGGTCAACGCGATACGCTCCGGTCCTCGAATGGCCAGGTCAATGCCGGGGTCGGCGAAGATCTCACGATCGCCGAACGCGAATTGCATTCGCTCACCAAGGAACACCATGCGTCCGGCGGGTACGTGAGTGCCTGGCAGTTCGAGCGAAATTGTCTGGTCGTCTCGAAGAGCGCGGCCCGCTCTGTCGAGTCGGTCCTTTGCCGCGTCGACCCGGGCGAGGTGTGTCTCGTTCGCCTTGCCGGCCGACTCCTGAGCATTGCGCTTCATGGTCCCCGCAAAGATCTTGGGCAAGCCCGCGTTCCCGAGATTGCGGGCAGCGTTACTTGCGCGTCGTGAAGCGCGTTCTCGGGCCTGCTGCAGTTCGCGCTTCTCGCGTTTGACGTCCTGCTCGGCGTTGCGGATGTTCTTCTCCGCCACCTCGCGAGCCGAGCGTGCCGCAGCTTCGTAGTCGGTGAAATTGCCACCGTAGAAGCTGATCTCGCCGCTGTGAAGTTCGGCGATGCGGTCCATGCGGTCGAGTAGTCCTCGATCATGGCTGACTACCAACAGACAGCCACTCCAGTCGTCGAGAACGTCGTAAAGTCTGCGGCGCGCGTCAAGGTCGAGATTGTTGGTGGGTTCGTCGAGGAGAAGGACATCGGGGCGTCGCAGGAGTTGAGCCACCAGTCCGAGCGAGACGACCTGCCCGCCGCTCAGAGTGTCGAGACGACGATCAAACGTCATGTCACTCAAACCGAGTCGGCCGAGTTGGGCTCGGGTCCGCTCTTCGATGTCCCAGTCGGACCCGATTGTCGTGAAGTGTTCTTCTCGTGTGTCTCCGGATTCGACAGCGTCCAGCGCAGCGAGCGTCGGGGCGATGCCCAAGACCTCGGCAACGGTCAGATCGCCCGTCAGTGGAAGGTCTTGCGGAAGGTATCCGAGAACGCCGTCGACGGACATACTGCCGGCGCGTGGGCGGAGTTGACCGGCGATCAATGTGAGCAGAGTGCTTTTCCCGACGCCGTTCTGGGCAACCAGCCCGGTTCGACCACCGGGCACGGTGAAGGACAATTCGTCGAAGACCGGAGTGTCGTCCGGCCAGGCAAAAGACAGATTCGAGCAAACGATGTAGGTATCGGACATGAATAGACCTCAGGTGTCGTGCGGGCGCGGCAACGCTGCTCCGCAAAAAGTCGGGTAAGTGAACGACAACATGGCCACTACGGCAGCGCTCCGAGGCGTCTGCCGGTGGCCGTCATGCCCGGTTTTATCCGGAGATGTCGAGTTCACCAACCATGTCTGATCCTTTTTGGTCTGTGCGGTTTCATCCGACGATAACAGGAGCCGGTATTTACATACGAGCAATACCGGCGCAGAGAAGTTCGACCAGTCTTCGGTAAACCCGATCCGGGTCGGTGCCGGCCGGTTGGCCCTCTACCGATTCGAGGATGCAGAAACCGTGCAGCGCGCTACGAAGAGACCACGCCGCCTGCTCCGAATCATCCGGGCTCAGACCGTATCCCGCGATCACCTTGTTGATGACGTCTACCACCTCGCCCACGGCGGAGACCAGATCGGGATGCGGAGCAGTGGGGTAGCGGTCGGTGATGGCGTAGAGCCCGGGGTGCACCCGGACGAAGGCACGCCATGCGTCTGCGAGCGCCATGACGGCGTCGTCGCGCGAGAGACCAACCGCGGCGGCACGCAGTTGTTCGGCGAGAAGGTTGCGTGCGAGGAGGCTGAGTTGATGGTGGACGTCGTCGACCCCGTCGACGTGTTTGTACAGGGCTGACTGCCGGACGTCGAGGGTCTCGGCGAGTTGACTCAGTACCAGAGCGTCGGCGCCTTTGCTGTCGACCAGGTCGGCTGCGGCAGCGATCACGCGTTCACGGGTAACCGGAGTTCTCATGCACGCATCTTCCCTGTATGACAGGCTTTGCGTCGGTGATACATTATCACCATGAGTGATGCAGTATCGCCACGCGTGCCGTCCGGCGATCAACTACGCCGTCGTGACCTGCGCGTAGTCGTCACCGGTGCATGCATCCTCGGGTTGACCTCGGTGCTCTATGAACTCTCAGGAGTGTCTCCGTCGACGGGTGCCTTCTTTCGGTGTCTCTATGCGCTCATCCCTCTCGGCATACTCGTGCTCGTTCAGCGTCGTCGGTCATCCCGGTCTTCGATCTCGGCGCCCTGGATCGTGAAGTCTTTGCTTGCCGGCGCGTTCCTCGGAATCGATCTGGTGCTCTGGCACGAGTCGATTCATTCGATCGGGGCAGGTCTTTCGACTGTGATCCTGAATTTGCAGGTGCTGTTCGTCGCAATCCTCGGCTACGTTGTTCTGCGCCAACGGATCGGCCGGGAACTGGTCGCCAGCCTTCCGTTGCTCTTCGTCGGAGTTGCTCTGGTAGCCGGGACGAGCACAACGCTCACCGGGTCGAATCCTGCTGTCGGAGTGTCGTTTGCCGTGATCGCCGCAGGCGCCTACGCGGTCTACATCTTCCTGATGGGTCTGGCTACTCGGGCGGCGGGTAGAACGGCTCTGCCGATGTTCGTCTCGACGGGAGCCACTGCCCTCACTGCAGGTGCATACGGCCTCGTGAGTGGAACTTTGGATCTGACGCCTTCGCTCGTAGCTCAAGGCTGGCTTGTCCTGCTCGCGTTGGTATCTCAGGTGATCGGGTGGCTCCTGGTGGCCAGCGCCAGTCAGCGTCTGCCTGCCAGTGCAGTCGCCGCCAGCCTGGTGTTGCAATCGGCGTCGGCACTGCTGTTCGGCGCGGTGATGCTTGCGCAGACCCCAACTCTCGTCCAACTTGCAGGTGCCGGAATGATTTTGGCCGGAGTGGTTGTGGCGACGCGGATACCTGCGAAGAAGTCCTCGACGACTGTAGTCGGAAAACGAATGGAGACAAGCGTATGACACCGGTGGCTGACCACATCTACATCAACGGCGAGATCAGGACCATGGACGGTGCTGTCAGCGATAACGCGACCGCTGTGGCAGTCAAGGACGGCAGATTCGTCGCCCTCGGAACTGATGCCGAGATCTCGGCGCTGACCGATTCCGAAACCTCCGTTGTCGATCTCGCCGGAGCGGTGGTTGTTCCGGGGTTCATCGAGACGCACCTTCATCCGATGATGTGGGGTTTGATGCTCAGTGGGGTCGACGCAACGACGAGTGCGTGCCCGACCATCGAGCAGTTGATCACGGCGTTGGCCGCGCGGGCCGCGATCACACCAGTTGGCGAGCCCATAGAAGCGTGGGGCTTCGACGACAGCCTCGTGGCGGAAGATCGAGGTCTGACCGCAGCTGATCTGGACAAGGCATCCACCGAGCATCCGATTCTGGTGCGGCACTTGTCTGCTCACGGGATCTATGTCAACTCGGTCGCACTGGAGAAGGCCGGGATCGATGCCACCACGGTCGATCCGGAGGGTGGTGTCATCGTTCGGGACAGCGCCGGTGTACCCACCGGTGAACTGTGCGAGGTTCCGGCAATGTCTCTGGTGCACGGACTTGTTCCGGATATGAACCCGGATGCGTCCAAGATCGCGATGCTGCGGGCGCAGGAAGTCATGGCTTCGGTGGGCGTGACAAGTTTTCACGACATGTACGTCACAGCCGAGATGTACGAGGCGTACCGACAACTGGACGCTGATGGTGACCTGCGTCTGCGTGCGCGCCTCTATCTCGGCCACGGGGTGCGCGATCAATTGGGCGAACTCGCCGATTCGACAGATCGAGTTCGTGTGGGCGGCGTCAAACTCATTTCGGACGGGTCGATTCAGTTGCACACCGCTGCGCTGACCGAGCCGTACCACGATCTGGGCGGATGCCACTGCGGCGGAATGGCAATCCCGGCAGGTGCACTCGGGGTGCTCGTCGCGGAACATCACGCTGCCGGCCGGCAGGTTGCGATCCATACCAACGGTGATCAAGCCATCGATTTTGCACTGGACGCAATTGCAGCGGCACGGACGGCACACCCGGACGTCGAAGTTTCGCATCGACTCGAGCACGTTCAGACGTTGCGGGAAGATCAGATCGCGCGGATGGTCGACCTCGGGGTGGTGGCGTCGATCTTCGTGAACCACGTCTACTACTGGGGCGACCGGCACCGTGATCGGTTCCTCGGACCGGGTCGTGGCGAGCGGATCAGCCCCGTGGCGTCGGTCGTGGCGGCGGGGCTTGCCTACGCGCTGCATTGCGACTGCCCTGTCACTCCCGTGAACCCGCTCTTCACGATGAACACAGCCGTACACCGTGTGACGCGAGAAGGTCATGTTCTGGGTGCAGAGCAACGGGTTTCCGCGTCCGATGCGTTGGCCGGTTACACAAGCGCTGCCGCCCGTCTCACCGGTGAGTCATCGGACAAAGGTCGGATAGCGGTGGGACTTTTGGCGGATTTTGTTGTGCTCGACGGAGATCCGTTGCGGAGCGCTTCTCAGGAATTGAACGAACTGTCGGTCCTGCGCACGGTTGTCGGCGGTGAGACCGTCTTCGAGGTGTAGGTGCTCGTAGTTTTACCTTGGGATTGGGTGCCGGTAGTCAACTCCTTACCGGCTTCGCAACTGTAGACGCACGTGGGCCGGGTAGCGAATTCGCTTCCCGGCCCACAGCTTTGGACGCACCAGGGGCAGTCGCTATTCAATGGTCGGACAAAGTTATTGGTGGAGTGCTGGTTTCGGAGCGTGCGAGGGTTTGTCGTGGCCGTCTGATCCGGCGAGGCGCGGCGATCGATGATGCCCGTGTCCGTGGCGTTCGTGAACGAAATGCAGCACGTGCTCGAAACGGTTCGATCCTTCTGTTTGCTCGAGGGTCGCTGTTCTCGACGAGTTCGTTCGTGAATATCCTCGGACATACCAAGAGTATGTAGAACGTGTTCTCGTATCGAGCGGAACGAATCGCCCGTTCGACGCCAAAGGGTTTTTCGGGAACAAGTTACGAAGCGCAGCTAACTGTTTCTAACAGTACTGGTCAGCGCGCTTAATTCATCCGCATGGGGTGTTCGAATTCCTCCTGAACGTTTGACCAGTAAAACCGCCACAAAAGCTGATACGTGTGATAAAAATTGATCCGAAGCGGAGCAGTAGCTATGTATGAGCGAGGGCATGCACAGCGTCACGGTTCGGCTCGCAAGCCTTCTGCAACATGTTCGGCACCGATGGCGGATGTACCTGGATCTGTCGTCTTATCACCCCAATGCCCGGCAACGGGACAGACGAAATGAGTCTTCACATGCCTCGATTTTTCCCGGTCGGGGACGGACGCGAATCCCGTCTCCCCCGGCGCGCCACTGCTGTGTTGGCTGCGCTGCCGGCTGCATTGCTCCTCGCGACCTCGGGTGCGCTGCTTGCTCCCGGTAGCGCCGTGGCTGCCCCGGGCGACGACATCACTGACCAGTGCCTGGAGATGTCCCAGAACGGTGGACCCTGGGTCAAGCCGCCAGCCTTCGGGCCCAATGGAACCGACTACATCCCGATCCCCGGAGATGAGGGCACGCAGATGGCCTTCGACGTCCGCAATGTCTGCGACCTTCCCGCCACGCTCACACTCTTCAGCGAGGGCTGGTCCGTCTCGGGCGGCGGCACCGCGACAGTACGGGGCAAAATCGGCAGCCAGGTCGGCCAGCAATTCGTGATCGGACCGGATGCGAATTCCGCGACTCGGATCGAGTTGGTGAAGACGCCTCTCGCGCAGAACGTCAACGTGATGGTCGGTTTCATGATTGGTATCCCGGCCAGCGAAGTCCTGCAGGGATACGAGATCAACCCGGGCTGGGGTCTGGTCCTGGTGGAGGGCGAGCCTGCTGTGGTCGCCCCCAGTGCTCCGACCGACTTGTCTCTGGGCGCCGCCGAGGTAGAGGCGGGTACACCCGTCAAGGTCTCCGGCAAGGCAGAGCCGAACAGCACCGTCACTGTCACCGGAGGGGGTGCCACCTGCACCGCCACCGCGGATGCGAGTGGGGACTTCAGCTGCAACCTGACTATCACCACACCCGGCAGTCATCCGATCACCGCCACTGCGACAAATGCGGGTGGGACCAGCCCCGCCTCCGCGGGAGTCACGGTCAAGGTCACGGCGAAAACTACCGATCCGGGTGGCAGCAGCAGCGGTTCGCTCGGCAGTAGCACCGGTTCGCTCGGAAGCCTGGACCTCTTCGGAAGCCTCGGCGGATAACCACTCCGGCCCAACCGGCCACTTAGACCTCGCGATGTGCGGGGCGATCTCGACCATCTCCGCGCATCGCCGGCCTTCTCGGTCACCGAATTCAATTCGGCGGCTTCGTTTCCCATGCCCCTTCCTGGGGCTGTTTCACCGGAGTGCACATCCGCACGGCCCGGGCTCAACCAAGCGCGTCGGATGTCCCGCCGCGAACTGCACAGGAGGAATACCAGATGAACAAGACCACAAAGGGTGCGATCGCCGCAGGTGCGGCTGCTGTTCTGCTCGCAGGCGGTGCGGGCACCATGGCCGCGTGGAATGCATCGACCGGCACTGGCGGAAGCCAGACAGTAGGCGCGGGCTCGATGACGATCAGCGAAGCGGCGGGCTCCGGTGTGTGGAAGCTCGGCGGGAATGCATTCAACCCGACCACCGACAAAATCGTCCCCGGTGACGTCCTCACCTACACCGCGACGTACAACTACAACCTCGTCGGCACCAACCTCAAGGCCACGCTCACACCGACCGTCGGCGGTATTTCCGGGGCTCTCGCGAGCAAGCTGGAGGTCGCGACTGCCGGTGGCCAGAACGCGAGCGTCACCGCGGGCACCGGCACGCGGGATATCACCACCACGATCACGTTCAAGCCAGCCACCACCGACACGGACGGTGCGGGCGAGGCCGCCACGCTGTCCGGAGCCTCGGTCACCCTCGAGCAGACGCTCACCCCGTAATTCGAGACCAGAAGAAGGTCACGTGAAGACCCAATACAAATGGGCGATCGCAGCGTCGTCGGTTCTGCTCATCGGGTTCGTCTCGGTGCAGCAGACCGGCGCGCTGTGGCGCGATACCGCAGAATCGACCGGCGGCACTATTCAGGCAGGCATGCTCGATATCTCTGCCGGCGGTGAAGGGGTCAAGCAGTTCAACCTCGATGGGTTCAAGTTGGACAACAAGGGCCCGGGCGACAGCATTCAGATGCCCTTGCCGGTGATCAACTCCGGCAATGTGCAGATGAACTACGTGCTTTCCGATGTTGTACTCAACGGCGCCACCCCACCGCCGCTGAGCCTGCGCGTGGCCAAGGTAGCCAACGAGGCGGCCTGCACCGCCACTGGTGACGTGGGCACTGAGCTCTACAACGGTGCCATGGACGGTGCGGCCTTTTCGGAGCAGCTGGTTCCGGCCGGGCAGATGCAGGTGTTGTGCCTGCGGGCCACGCTGGGCCAGGGCGCGGCAGCGAGCCAACAGTCCAACGCGACGTTCACCTTCGACGCAAGCTCAGTGAGCCAGTCATGACCGTCACCGCGAGAAGCCGGCGCGCGGGCGAACGTGCCGAGTATCGACCCCGGCACAGCGCACACGTGGAAACATCTGAGCGGCAACATGATCCCGAACAAGACTCAGGAGAGAAGACCACCCTCTGGTGGTGGACTCGCACCATCGTCTCGTGGGTGCTGTTGCTGTTGATGATCGGCGTTCTCGCGGTGATGGTCGTTATCCCTCGACTCACCGGCTCCACCGCGTACACGGTTCTCACCGGCTCGATGGAACCCACCATGCCCCCTGGCACGCTCATAGTGGTCAAGCCGACTCCCAACGAGGATCTGACCACCGGGGACGTGATTACGTTCCAGCCCGTCTCCGGCGATCCAGCGGTGGTCACCCACCGCATCGAGGGCATCTACTACACCGGGGAAGGGGAGCGTCGCATCCACACTCGCGGCGACAACAACCCCGTCGCCGACTCGTGGTCGCTGGTGCCCGAGCAGATCCGTGGTCGGGTCATCTACTCGGTGCCGTATCTGGGCCGGGTGAACTCGGTGATCAACGGGCAATCGCGTTCGATTCTCACGACGGGAGTGGCTGCGGGCCTGGCTGTATATGCCGTGTGGATGGTCGTCAGTGGCATCCGCGACAAGCGGGGCAAGGCCGATGACGACGAAAGTGGCACCGACCCGACTCTTTCCGGCCCTGAACTCGGCGCGCCGGTATTGCCCGCCGATCCATCGGCACCAAACTCCGAATCGAAATAGGACAGCAGAATGTCTACAGAACAGAAATCGGGCGGCGGCGCGCGTCTCGGGGCGCGGATGCGAAGCCGTCTGGGCGAGACCGGTTGGATACGTACCCGGGCCGTGCTCTCTCTCGGCATGGTCCTGGGCCTCGGAGCGGTCGGCACGATGGCGGCGTGGTCCGACAGCGCTACCGCGACCACCGGCATGTTCAGCACTTCGTCGGTCCAGCTGAAAGTCGACAACCAGCGGCCCGCACACCAATTCACCGAACTCAAGCGCAACAGCATGCTGCCAGGCCAGAGTGAGGCCGGGGCATTGACGGTTCAGAACACCGGAACGGCCAACTTCCAGTGGGCAGTATCGGCAACGGCCACCGGCTCGTCCGCGCTGATCGGGAAGCTCAAGGTTTCTCTACATCAGAGCGGTGCCAACGACGGCAGTACCTGTTCAGGACCGATCATCGGGACGCAGCAAGCGTTCTCCGGCAACCCGACACTCGTCTCCGGCAGATCACTCGCTGCCGGTGTTTCGGAGCAGGTGTGTATCAAGGTGACCGTCGATTCGACCGCAGGTCAGACGGAGCAGTTCAAGATCGCCGATCTGGGCTTCAACTTCACCGCAACGGGGCAGTGATCATCGCGATGGACAGCACCGATGAGGAGGTGACCGTGGGACGCAGTCGCGGCAAGGAAATTGCCCTGAATGTGGCTGCGGTCGCCGGGCTCATCTGCATAATCGCCACTCTCGCGTCCCTGATATTCGGGATCAAACCACTGGTGTTCCGCTCGGGTTCGATGGAACCTGCAATCTCCACCGGTGCGCTGGCGCTGGCGAAGACCGTGCCTGCAACTGAACTCGCTGTCGGCGACGTGATCAGCGTCGACAACGACCAAGGCGTGCGCATCACCCACCGCGTGGTCGAACTCGAATCGGCAGGAGCGGACACCGTGCTCGCCACGCTCAAGGGCGATGCCAACAATGTGGCTGATCGGCTGCCGTACACCATCACCGAGGCGGACCGCGTGTTCACCAGTGTCGGTGGGCTCGGCTATGTCGTTGCTTGGCTTTCCAGTCCGCTCGCAACTTTCCTCGGTGGCGGATTGGTAGGCGCGGTGCTGGTCATCGCATTTGGACGAACTAAAGACCGGCGTCTGGAGAATGCCCGCGCCGCCACTACAAATGACGCCCGCGTCGATGCTGACGAAACCTGCGGGGAGCTTCAGGAGGCTCATAATGATTGAAATGCGTCGGGCTAGCACCCGCATGAAGTCGCTGCGGTCGTTGATCGCCATCGGCGGCGCTGCTGCAATGGCTTTCGGCCTGGCTCAGACCACCGGGACGTTGGCCAATCCAACTGACGCGGTCAATTCGACTGGCGCACAGGTGGCGACGGGCAACTTTTATCCGACGCCGTTGACCTCGACTGTGAACTGCTCGACGTCGGGAGGAGCAGACCTATTGGGACGTAGAGCAAACCTGAGCTGGCCCGCGGTTCCAGGTGTCACGGGGTACAAGGTGGTTTTCGTGAGGAAATCCGATCCGAGCTACATCGTTCGAACGGATAATCTGTCGGCGAGCCAAACGTCGATCAGTGGAATTACCCATGGCAGTCGCAATGTGATGTGGGCGCGGGTGTACACCGTGAACGGGCCGGCAATCTCATCTGGTTTCATGTCGTCTGTCGAGATAACCCATAAGGACCTCGTAAGTAACAGGACCGAATGCGAGGGTAATCGTGGTCCGCAATTGGCTAACCAGGCCTGGGAAAATACCAACACCTGGGATCCGACGACACCGGCACCCAACGGGGCGAACCCTCTGAGCAGGATGCAGGCCGAAGCGATGGTGCCGAACGAGCCGGATGCGTTGGAGACGACCACTACCCAAGCTCCGTCCACGAGCGAGACCGTCGATCCGACGACGTCCACCGAGCCGACCAGCACAACCGAGGCCACGACCACGACGGCACCGAGCACGACAACTCCGGCCCCGACCACCCCGGAAACCACGTCGCCGGAGACCACTCCCTCGGCGGATCCGAAGCCGGTTCTCACGGACACAGTCGAGAGTGGTGGCCTCACCGGCGGCTGGACTGCGGGTGGCAACAAGGTTGCAGTGGTCGACGCCGACGGCAACGAACTCGCAAGTGGCCGTGTCGAATCGGGTTCCACTCTGCACTGGTACGACGGCCAGTTGTGGATTGTCGGGGCAACCGAGGTCTACCGCATCATGGAGTCGCCGCAGGACGGCACGTGGAAGTTCTACAAGGACAGCGGGCAGAACATGCCTGACTTCGGGTAGCAGCTGATCACGAGCCCTCTCGATTGTGCCCCCGAGTCTCCAGGACTCGGGGGCACAATCGTAGATCCGCTTGTCTGACGGTGTCCGGCAAACAGGTAACCGGTCGGTCACCGGCTGGTGAGGTTTCGGCGACCCGGGGACGGGATAAAGCAACAGTGGCTGGCAACGACGTGTAGAGATACCTGAATCGCTCGCAGTGGATTCGCATTTCTTCAGGTCTCGAGTTATCTTACTGCAAAGTAAGTTTGGTATCGGCAATCGATCGGGGCGATTGCCGATCTGAGTACGGGGATCGATATGCGGTTAAACCTGGGGGCCGTAGTTCGGCGACGTCGTTGGGCGCGCGGCGTAGTGGTAGCAACGACGGCATGTGCGCTGACGATGTCCGCGTTGCTGTCGGTCCAGACATCAGCCTCGGCGTCCGAACTGGACGAGTATGTGAACTTGCCTTTGGTGAATCGGAATGCCGAACACGGTCCGGGCGGTGTCCATCCCGCGTTGCCGACTGATCTCGGCACCTTGCAAGCCCTTGTGGAAGAAGCCCGCGCCAGTGGTCGCAGTCCGGAATCCTATGCGGCCTTGCTGTTTCAGTATCGATTGGTCGCTGCCACGGAAGCCGCCGGAATCGATCTCTCATCGTGGAACCCGCGCGCCGGAGTGTCGGCTAATCGCACCAACCTGGTGAAGTCGTACCGCTACTACGAGGATCTGCAACTCGGGCACCCGGAATTGCAGTGGGCGGGCATGGGCGGACAGGTAGGCGCAGACTTCGGCGGGGGACTGATCGACTTCGAACTGATGGCGGACGTGTACTCGTTTCCGAATCTCCAGCAGGTTGCCAATTCGATAGTTTCTCAGGTCACGGATCAGGTTGGCGTGCAGGCGCTGAACCAATTGCCGGCAGGGCTGCGCGCACTCGCGGCGGTGGGCAGGAACGTCACGGCGGACGACTTGGATTATGCGCTGGGGATGATCCTGGTGATGCAGAAGAACATCTTCTCGGATCTGATGCCGATGCATCAGGCGTACGTGGATGAAGGACTTTCGGCGCTGGAGGAAATGCAGCACGCGGGATTGTTCGGCCACGACGTCATGGACGCCTGGCGCGATGTCGCGTCCGGCAATCCGGATCGAATTGCACTGGGGAACGCGGCGCTGCTCCAGCGTGAGCAAGGGGTGATCATCCGCGACCAGTGGGATACCGTGCGCGCCTACAAAGGTGATGTGGGAGAAGCGATCACCTACGCATCGACCGTTGCCGGCTCGCCCTCGGTCGCCGGCGTGGTCCCGCCTCGCTCGTTCCGGCCCCTCGAGTTCACGACGACACTTGCCGACGGACGCACCGCGAACGTGACGATGCCACTGCCGGATTGGAACTGGTCGGTATACGAGGACCGGTGGGACTACATCACCTCACAGCTCTTGCCGAAGTACCGAGCGATGGTCGAAGAAGATTGGCCACGGCTCGTAGCCACATTGAGTGTTCCCTACGAAATTCAATTGGAGAGCCACCGCCCGATGATGACCCTCCCACAAACTCTCGAATCGGCCCTCTCCAGTTTGAAAGTGACGGTTCAGTGATGTCGTCGGCCACATTCCGAAGGTTGGCGCCGCTGGTGGCGCTGACCGTTGCGCTGGTCCTGCCAGCAACGGCTGGAGCTGAGGTGCCGGACAGTGATGTCCCGAAAGACGTGCAAACTCCTGTATCCGAGGAGTTTCGGACCGACACCCCAACTCTGGGAGAGGTATTCAACGGGTTCACCGTCGGTGCTCTCAGTTCAGGGGAGTTCGCATCCGAAGAGGAGATCTTCACTGCACTCACCGCCGATGATCCGTTTTACGACGAGCCGGTGTTGACCGGCGCCGAGCGTCCCGGTGATCTCCTGAAGTCGAAGAAGGTGGATGTACTGTTCACCGGATACAAACCGGGACAGCTCGACGCCTACAAGATCATGTATGTCACAACCGGAATCGACGGTTCGACGCCGGTAGTGAGCACTGGAATCATGATGATCCCGATCGACGGAACGCCGGCGTCGGAGAAGAAGATCATCAGCTATCAGGAGGCCAACGACAGCGTCGGCGGCTACTGTCATCCGAGTTCACACTGGACCGGCGGCGATCCGCTGGACGGCGCCTCCTGGTCGGCCTTGGGTCCACTGGCGCTGATGTTCGGAAAAGGCTATGCCGTAGTGATTTCCGACGTCGGGAACAACGGAGACCGTGATCCCCACGGTGTCTTCGCGGGTAAGTTCGCCGGGCACGCCCAGTTGGATGCAGTGCGCGCAGCATTTCAGCTGCAGGATTCCGAGCTGAATCCGGAGGCGGAGATTGCGTTGTTCGGGATCGCTGGTGGTGGAGTCGGTTCGGCATTCGCCGCAGAATCTGCGCAGTCCTACGCGCCGGAACTCGATATCGTCTCGACAGTCCTCGAGGGCATGGTGATCAAGCCCCGAACATTCATGGAGACAACAGATTCCTCGGTCGGCGCGGGCTTCGGATTTGCGACGCTCCTCGGTCTCGAACCGTGGTATCCCGAGATGAAGTTGAACGACAAGCTCAATCCCGTGGGCCGAGTGATTGCCGACGTGTACCGGGGTGAGTGTCAGATGCCGGCGTACTTCACCCTTCCGTTCGTGCCGTTGGCAAGCCTTTTCGCGCCGGGAATCGATCCGATCACAGAACCCAGCTTCCAGCGTGCGTACGACGACAACGTATTGGGCCACGGTGCTCCGGCGTCGAAGGTATTGATAACTTCGTGCGCAAAGGACGACTCCCCGATGTCACTTGTACCGGCAGCTGATGCGCGAGAACTGGCGGACACGTACAGAAGCCGAGGGACGGACGTGAGCTATCAGCCCACGGACTGCAGTATGGATCGCGCAGTCGCGGATCCATACGGTTGGGGGACAGACCTGTTCGGAATGCAGACAATCGATTGGATAGCCCACAATTTCGACAACTGAGTGAAACTATCCGGTGACAGCGAGACGCAAACTCTGATGGCGGCGTACGAACATGCTGGGGACCCAACGTGGCGGGAATTCGGAATCGACTGTGACATGCGAACTGTTTTCGAGAAGTACACCGATGGCGGTCTTTGCTTCCAGTCTGGCCAGCGCGGCCCCGACACAGAAATGTGCTCCCCTGCCGAAGGCGAAATGCGCTCGGAGATTGGCCCGGTCGAGGTTCATCGCATGTGGCTCGGCGAACGACTCCGGGTCGCGGTTCGCCGAGCCCCACAGCAGTATGAGATGACTGCCGGCGGGTAGCGCCACTCCGCCGAGGGTTGTGTCCGCATTGACATGTCGGTGGTGTCCGCGAAAAGGCGACTCGAGTCTGAGCGTCTCCTCCAGGAATGCGCTCACGAGTAGCGGGTCCTCGCGCAGTTGCGTCTGTATCTCGGGGCGCTCGGCGAATAGCCGAGCAGAGTTGGCGATCAGTCCGGCGGTCGATTCGCCGCCTGCACCGACGAGTTGCACCAGCATCAGAACGGCCACGTCTTCACTGAGTTCGCCTGCGTCACAGCAACGGACGAGGTCTCCGAGTAGATCGTCGACCGGGTTTGTCCGCGCCTCACGAAACTTGCTGTAGAGGTACCCGGTGAGTTCGGCCGCCGAGGTGACGACGTCCGTAAACCGTTCCGCCGTCACGATGCCGCTGAGAAGTTCGGTGCTGTCGTAAGACCACGCCAGCAATTGGGGGACGTCGGCTGTCGGCAAGCCGATCAGTGCGGCAACCATCTGCAGTGGGAGGGTGTCCGCTATTGACGTGACCCAGTCGATGTGGCGACCGTCGAAGCCGTTGTCCCACAACTGCTGCGTGTACTCGAGCATTGTCGGCTCGAGTGCTCGTATGCGTTTGGCGACCAGTGTCGGCAGGACAAGTTTGCGATGGTGCTGATGGTCGGGTTCGTCGGCGGTCGCGAGGACATGAACGGCTTGCCCGCCGCCGTTCATTACGAACGTCACGGCCGATCCGTCCGGTGTTCGAACCAGTACGCCGGTGAGGTTGGAGGAGAAGTCCTCGGTACGGGAAACGGCTTCGGTGACCAGTTCCCACGTCGACACCAGATAGAAGTCGGTATCGGGTATTCGATACACGGGGTGCTCGCGCCGGAGTACGTCGTAGAGCGGGTAAGGGTCGTCGATATTCGACGGGAGGAAGGGGTTGATGTCCAGCGTCGGTGGTGTCACGAATGGAAGATTTCACGGCCAGCGAGGAGAAGTCAACAGGTGGAAAATGCCTCTGAACTGGCATTTTGAGAAAATCTCACGCACATCGACCCCCTCGTACTTCTCCCAGGTCAGAGGCTCGCGGCCTTCCATAGCGTTGAGATTGCTGATTGAATCTGTCTCGAGGTGAGACGAGGTGACGGAGAGTGACCGGTGTGAACGAGCGCCGCGCCGCCGACTGGTTGGCCGGCGGTAACCGCCGTGAACTCGCAACCGAGCGCATCTTCGCGGCTGCAGCAGAGCTGATTCGAGAACTGGGATTCGATCGGCTCAATGCCGACGACGTCGCTTCCCGCGCAGGCTGTTCGCGGGCGACGCTCTACCGCTACGTGGGTGGCAAGTCCGCGATCCGTGAGGGGCTGTTGTCGCGAGGTGCGGCGTCCGTGGCGAGCCAGGTTGCGGCTGCCGTCGAATCACTGCGTGGCGACGAGCGGATCGTGGAGTCGATCCTCGTCGCCGTCGACGCGATCAGAGCCGACGCCGCCATGAGCCATGGCCTTGCGGCGGCGCGGGCCAACGGTATCGACGAGTATCTCGTGTCTTCTCCGTTGCTACCGCGTACTGCACTCGAACTTGCTGGATTGGATCCCGAAGGTCAACAGTCGCAGTGGGTGGTTCGGATCGTGTTGATGCTGTTGGCGTGGCCACTGGCCGACAGGGCAGACGAACGACGGATGGTCGAGTCGTTCGTCTGCTCCTGAGCAGGGTTCCGTGTTCGTGAACAGTGCGGCGGGTCGGTCGCTGCTGCAGACGGTTCGGTTCATGCATTCGTTCCTCGGCTCGGTACCCTGAAGCCTGTCCGCTGCCGCGAAGGAGAAAGTCACGATGGTGGTACGCAGTACGTCCATGTGTTTCGACGCAACAGAACTGACGATCGAGGAACACGCGCTTCAGGCTGAAGTGCGGGAGTACCTCGACAAGCGGCTAACCCCCGGCAGCTACCCTCTCGGACTCGGGATGTCCGGGGCGGTGGATCCGGCGTTCTCGCGAGATCTCGGTAGCCGTGGGTGGCTCGGAATGTCACTGCCGAAGGAATACGGCGGGGGCGGACGGTCAGCAGTGGA
This sequence comes from Rhodococcus sp. APC 3903, assembly GCF_030407755.1. Classification (NCBI taxonomy): domain Bacteria; kingdom Bacillati; phylum Actinomycetota; class Actinomycetes; order Mycobacteriales; family Nocardiaceae; genus Rhodococcus; species Rhodococcus sp. APC 3903. Next base: position 38,866 of record NZ_JASDCV010000018.1, on the reverse strand, counting down.
TCGATTGGTCGTCGTCGAAGAACTTCTCGCGCGGGGAGCGCCGGTCGGTTATCACTGGATCGGAGACAGACAGTCGGGTCCGAGCATCGCCGCCAACGGCACGGAAGAACAGAAGCGGTACTTCCTTCCCGGTATCGCGAGCGGTGAGTTCTCGTTCTCGATCGGGATGAGTGAGCCCGACTCGGGTTCGGACCTGGCATCGGTACGCACTCGCGCCGAACGTGTCGATGGTGGCTGGAAAGTCAACGGCACCAAGATCTGGACCACCGGCGCCTTCCACGCCACACACATACTCGCCCTGCTGCGAACCTCGGCAGACAAGCACAACGGACTCACTCAGCTGATCGTCGATCGCGACAGCGAGGGCCTGACCGTCTCACCCATTCCGTTCATCGACGGAAGCGAGGACTTCTGCGAGGTGTCGTTCCAGGACGTTTTCGTGCCGGACTCGCGTCGCCTCGGAGACGTCGGAGCGGGCTGGGGACAAAACACCGGTGAACTCGCACTCGAGCGAGGTGGCGTCGACCGCTGGATGTCGCTGATGCCGGTCCTCGAGAACTGGGCAGCCAACCAGGCGGCGCAGGGCGGTCCCTCTGCCCTCGCCGATCTGGGCTCGATTACGGCGCGCTGCTGGGCTTTTCGTGGGATGTCGCTGTCCATTGCACGGATGGTCGACTCCGGTCGCTCGCCGGTCACGGAGGCCGCGCTGATCAAGGAGATGGCAACACGCTTCGAACAGGACTGTGTTGCGACCGTCGCGCGGCACCTCGGCCGGGCTCCAGACCTTGCCTCCGACGATCCGTACGAGTCGCTGCTCGCCCGGGCCGTGCTGGTGGCGCCGTCGTGGTCGATTCGCGGTGGAACCAACGAAATTCTCCGCACCGTGATCGTGAAAGGATTGAACCGATGAATTCGGGGTCAGAGATCAACGCGTACACATTCGACGCCGACCTCGAATCGATGGTAGAACAATTTTTCGCCGAGAAGTCCGGCACCGAGGTGGTAGCGCAGGCGGAGATCGACGGTCTGTCCACCGGATTATGGAGCGCGGCAGTCGAACTGGGGTTGCCGCTGGTCGGTCTTCCCGAATCCGTTGGTGGTTCCGGTGGCTCGCTCCTCGACGCCGTGACTGTCCAGCGCGCGGCGGCGAGGCACGCTGCGCCGTTGCCGCTCGCCGAGACGTACCTCGCGGGCAGGCTGGCAGCAGCGGCCGGGCTACCGGTGCCCTCCGGAATCGCAACCGTCGCGCCGGGATCGCAGCGCGACGATGTGCGTCGCACCAACGACGGTTTCCTGTCGGGCACCTTTCACGATGTGCCGTGGGGTAGCGCCGCATCAGTGCTGGCAGCAGTTCTCGGTGATCGCGTTGTACTCCTGAACATCTCCGACGCCGAGATCGGTGGAGGGACGGATCTTGCCGGGCAACCGCGTCAGAGCCTGACGTTCGCAGAAGCGCGGATTGTCGATGGCGACAACTTTGTCGACCCGCGGATTCTCAACAGGCTCGGCGCGTTCTTGCGCTCGGTACAGATGGCAGGAGCCATGGAGTCGGTGTCGACGTTGACCCGTCGCTACGTGTCGGAGCGGGTGCAGTTCGGTAGGCCCATCGCGCAGTTCCAAGCCGTCCAGCAGCATATCGTCACTCTCGCTCAGATGGCATCGATGTCCACGCTGGCTGTCGATCGCACTGCACATGCACTCACCAGAGGCGATGCCGACTTCGAAGTGAGCGCAACCAAATTGGTGGTTTCACAAAATGCGCTCGCGAGCGTGCGCGCCGCCCACCAGGCACACGGTGCGATCGGCATGACCCGCGAATACCGCTTGCAACAACTCACCCGACGACTGCATGCCTGGCGATCGGAGTTCGGCGACGAAATCGCGAGCGCTATGCAACTGGGAGAGGCCGTAGCTGCATCGCCGTCACTGCACCGCTTGATCACTGATCCAGAACCGACATTGCAGCTGTAATCCTGACTGTCGTAGAGGATTACGTTGCGTTGCAACGAAGATCGCGCTTCAGTATCTTGCCTGCTGCCGACAGTGGCAATGCATCGACGAATTGGAAGGTACGCGGAGATTTGTAACCGGCGATCAGCGTTTTCACGTGAGCGCGCAGTTCGTCGGCGTCGGCGTCGAAACCATGCCGAAGGACGACTACGGCATGGACACGCTCGCCCCACTGGGTATCGGGCAGGCCGATCACGGCACAGGACGCGACGGATTCATGTTGTGCCAGAGCGTTTTCGACCTCGGTGGAGTAGACGTTCTCGCCACCGGTGACGATCATGTCCTTGATGCGATCGACGATGAACAGGTAACCGCGGGCGTCCAGGTATCCGGCGTCGCCGGTATGCATCCACCCGTCGCGGAGCACTTCTGCGGTCTCTTTCGGTTTGTTCCAGTATCCGAGCATGACGTGGCTGCCGAACGTGACGATTTCGCCCACCTCGCCGGGTGGGAGTTCCGCGCCGGTCGGGTCGACGATTTTCACCTCGCAGTGCGGCAGTACTCGACCGGCGCTGCGGAGGAGATCACCACCTTCGAGGTGATCAGCCGGGCTCAGCATGCTGATGTGCGCGGTTTCAGTCATCCCGTAGCCCTGCACAAACGAGCTGTTGGGGAACATTTGCATGACTCGTTCGAGAAGCGTCGGTGAAATGGGCGAGGCGCCGTATCTCAGGATCCTGACGCTGGACAAGTCATAGGTGGTCGAGTCTTCGTAGTCGACCAACATCTGAAGCATCGTCGGCACCAGACCCACAGTTGTCGGGCGATGGTGATCAACGGCCTCGAGGAACGTGCGTGGGCTGAAGTTCGGCATGAACACCTGGGTGCCACCCATCAGCGACTGAGCCAACCATCCAACTATCCCGGCGATGTGAAACAGAGGGTTGATCGCGAGGTTCGTTCCGTTGCTGACAGCCACGCTGCCTGCCGCGAGAGTACCAAGCGCCGAGGTCATCAGCGCTTGATGACTGATCATCACGCCTTTCGGCACTCCGGTGGTCCCGCCGGTGTAGAGGAGTAGTGCCAGCGTGTCGCCGCCGACGCGCAGATCGTCGACCGGAGTCGCCTCCGCGATCACCCGTTCATAGTCGAGCATTCCGTCGCGAACCGGGCCGCTGCCGCAGTAGACGACAGTGGTCAGGCCTGGACACGCCTCGCGAAGGGTAGATCCGACGGAAGCAAAGTTCTCGTCCACGAGTAATACCGTCGATCCTGAATCTTCCAGGGCGTACGTGATTTCCGCCGTGCTCCAGCGAGAATTGACCGGACTGGCCACTGCTCCGAACCACCAGCAGGCCAGGAGCGCCTCGTGGTAGTAGTCGGAGTTCGATGCCAAGATTGCGACTCTGTCACCGGTGCGCAGGCCCAAAGTCTGAAACCCGCCGGCGAGTCTGCTCGTCCGGTCCACCGATTCCCGGCACGTGCGCAGCCGGCCGTCGAAGATCGTCATCACCGCATCGGGTGATGCTCGCAGGGATCGGTGAACGAATTGAGTCAGCTGCATGCGATTCCTTCTGCGGGTGTGGGCCGAGTGCTCCGACTCGGATCAGTTCCAGCCATGATGCTATTTGCCTGATAATTTCCTTCACTCACCGCCTGAGACCGCGCCTCACCCTCGATGCAGTCTCGGACGATTGTCCAGTTGTCTCTTCCGATTCCGTCCTGCAGCGGCGTGATTTCTGCGAGAGTGTCGAACATGCGTGGAATTCTGGTAGCCGGTGTGAGTGCATTCGCGGCGGTCGTCTCGGTCGTCTCGGCTCCCATTGCCGGTGCCGAGACGACTGCGGACCGAGCTCGCTCGTTCTCCGAGACCACGTCCGTCGGCGTCCACAACTCCTACGAGAAGGCGACATTTCCGTACTTCGCCGACGCTTTGGACTCCGGGGCCTCGCTGCTCGAATTGGATCTGTGGACCAACGGCGGTGGTCCGGACTGGCGTGTCTCGCACATGAATCCGGTGGCGAGTGACAGCAACTGCGTCGGCGCGCAGGACGCATCCGGGTTGCGAAGTGGTCAGCGAGATCAGGGACTGCGCGGATGCCTGGCAGATATGCGGGCGTGGCACGAAGCCGACCCCGAGCATCCTCCGGTGATGATCAAGTTGGAACTCAAGGACGGTTTCACCACCGGCTACGGACGCGGACCTGCCGATCTCGACGCCTTGATCCTCGGGACTCTCGGCGACGCGGTCTTCACTCCATCCGATCTGATGGGTGAGTCCTACTCGACCCCGGATGCCGCCGTCACCGACCGTGGATGGCCGAGCATGTCCGAGATGAACGGCAAATTTCTGTTCGAGCTGATTCCGGGAACGATCGAGGAGGGAAACCCGCTCGACACGGAGTGGACCGACCGGCAGTACGCGACGCACTTGCGAGATCTGTCCGCTGGCGGGCTCGTCCAACTCGGCGCCGCCTTTCCCGCTGTTCACCGGGCGTCACCGGGAGACCCACGAATCGACCGTTACGCCGACCCGGGCATCCGCCCGTGGTTCGTGATCTTCGACGGCGACGCCCTCGATTACACCTCGGGCGTTGTGGATCCGCAGTGGTACCACGATCGTGGCTACCTGCTCGTCATGACCGACGCGCACAAGGTCGCTCCACAGATCGACGGTGCGCATGCCACCGAAGCCGAGGCGAGCGAGCGTCTCGACCGGTTGGCGGGTGATCACGCAAGTTACATCACCGCGGACTGGTCGAGGTTGCCGAACGTACTGTCCACCGTGGTGCCGCGTCGGTGATCTAGAGGGCGGCAATTTTCAGGAACAGGGTGCAGGATGGGTTCATGCGCACTGTCACGTGGAATCCCGAAGTCTACGGCCGCTATTCGGGTGAGCGGTCACGCCCGTTCGTGGACCTGGTGTCACGGGTGGCGACCGAAGACCCGACGCGGGTAGCCGACCTCGGCTGCGGATCAGGTAGCTTGACCGCGATGCTGGGGGAACGATGGCCGGACGCGGCGGTATCCGGTCTCGATTCGTCTCCCGAAATGGTGGCGCAGGCCCCGACAGACCTACCGGGAAACGTCACCGTCGAGTTGGGGGACATCATGTCCTTCGATGCCTCGGGTTACGACGTGGTCGTCAGTAACGCTGCATTGCAGTGGGTTCCGAGCCACCGTGAGCTGATCGACCAGTGGGCGGACACCCTGGCATCCGGGTCGTGGTTGGCGTGGCAGGTTCCGGGAAACTTCGATGCACCGTCACATGCGCTCATGCGAAGCCTCGCGGAGTCCGCGGAATGGAGCGAGCGACTGGGTGGCGTCCTACGCGGCCCGGAAGGCGTCGACAGTCCGGTTGCGTACGCGCAGCGTCTGCAGGAGCACGGATTCGACGTCGACGCCTGGGAGACGACGTACGTACACGTGCTGGCCGGTGCTGATCCGGTGCTCGGATGGGTTCGGGGGACTGGACTTCGGCCGGTGCTGGACGTTCTCGGCGAGGCCGACGCTCCGGAGTTCGAGCGCCAGTATTCGGATCTGCTGCGGGAGGCGTATCCCGCAACAGCCGCCGGAACGCTGTTTCCGTTCCGGCGGGTGTTCTGCGTGGGACGCAAGCGGTAACTACTCGGCTGTGCTGCGGTCCGCCGATCACTCAGCGGTGACAAAGCCTTCCGAGACCAGCCAGTCGCGAGCCACGTCCGCCGGCTCCTTGCCGTCGACGTCGACCTGCCGGTTGAGCTCGGTCATCACCTCGTTGGTCAGTTTCTCCGAGATCGGCGCCATGACTTCGGCAACCTCCGGATGCGCTTCCGCGAAGTCCTTTTTCATGACCAATGCCGGATTGTATTTCGGGAAGAACTGCAGATCGTCTTCGAGCAGAACGAGATCGAGTGCGATGATGCGACCGTCGGTGGTGAACACCTCGCCGAACTTGCACTGATCGCTGTCGGCTGTCGCCTGGTAGATGATGCCGGTCTGCAGGATCTGGCGCTGGGCACGCGAGGCGTCGAAACCGTATTTCGCTGCCAGGCCGGGGTATCCGTCCTGGCGGACGTTGAACTCGGTCTCGACGCACGTCACCGCGGCGCCGGGATCGGATTCGACCAACTTCGCGTAGTCGGAAACCGTCTTGACGCCGGTCTTCTCAGCGGTCTCCTTGCTCATCGCCAATGCATACGTATTGTTCATCGGCGCCGGATCGGTCCACACCATGTCGTTCGCAGCAAGGTCCGCATCACGGACGGCCTCGAACTGCGCCTGCGAATCGGGAAGCGGAGTCTCGTTGCCGAGGTAGTTGATCCAGCCGGTCCCGGTGTACTCGTACGCAAGGTCGATCTGCCCGTTCAACTGTGCGTCACGGGTGCTGTTCGAGCCCTGGATGTTCGTGAGATCTCGAACATCTGCGCCCGCAGCGGCCATCGCGAATTCGATGACGTATCCGAGCACGATCTGCTCGGTGAAGTCCTTGGAGCCGACGGTCATCTTCACACCCTCGAGCTCAGGAACCGGCTCGATGCTGCCGGGGCCGACAGCCAGGGGCAGTGCGCCACCGGACTCGAGGCCACACGAAGCGACAAGTGTGAGGCCGATCGTGGCAACCGCGACTTTCCAGCCCCACGTTCTGGTGATCGAAGTCTTGGTCATCGTAATCCCTTGGGCCCGAGATAAGTTTCGGCGAGCGCGCCGAGCCAGTCGATCAGCAAGGCCAACGACACCGCCAGTACGGCACCGACCACGAGGGTGACGTTGTCGCGGAGCTTGTATCCGGTGTCGATCAGAATGCCGAGTCCGCCGGCACTGACCAGGAAGCACAGCGTCGCGGTGCCGACTGCCAGAACGAGCGAAGTGCGCAGTCCTGCAAGGATGTACGGGACGGCCATCGGGAATTCGAGTTGACGCAGGACCGTGAGCGAAGACATTCCCTGCCCGCGCCCGGCATCGATCAAGGTCTTGTCCACTTGCTGGTAGCCGAGGATGGTGTTGCGCAGCACCGGGAGCAGCGAATAGAACGCGATGGGAAACACGCCGATCCAGAAGCCCGTCGTTCTTGTTGCGAGATAGAACAGCACGAGCAGGCCGATGGCCGGCGCTGCGGCTCCGATGTTGGCTATTCCCACGAAGAACGGTGCCAATCGGGTGAATTTCGGCCTGGTCAGCAGGGTTCCGAGTGGAACCGCGATGGCGACGACGATGATGACCACGGCGGCCGTGATCAGTACGTGCTGCCAGGTCAGTGTGACGATGTTGTCGAGATTGATGCTCGCCTTCTGCGTCGCGTTGAGATCTCGGCTGAATGCCCAGATCAACACGCCCGCAACCAGGATCAGGACGATGACCGGTTGCACATACAGTCGCATCCGTTCCGCACGGCGCGTGGCGGCGTTCTCGGCCGCACCCAGATCGGGGGCGTCCGGTTCCATCTCAGGCGCGGAGACGCGCTCCTCTGTCGTGGCAGTCATGTTCAACCCTCGACGTTCTCGGTGTCTGGCTCTTCGTCGTGGTCGTGCGCATGCTCCTCGCGCATCTCGGAGAGATGGCTGACCAGTGTGTCGATGGTGATGAGACCGACATATTCGCCACGCCGTCCGGTGACCACAGTGGACGCATTGCTTTCAGCGAGAAGAGCCTCCAAGGCATCCTGCAGGGTGGACTGGATGGACACGGCTTCGCCGATCTCGTTACCGACACCTCGAAGCGTCGACGCATGGGCGAGGTGGCCGGGCGAGACCCAGCGAAGCGGCCGTCCACGCTGATCGAGAATCAAGGCCCACTTCCACTTACGCGCTGCGAGTGCGGTTCTCAAATCATCGACCGAATCGGTTTCGCGGGCGGTGAGGCACTGCTTGAGTTTGATCTGGCGCACGCGTGTCAGGGTCAGCTGCTTGAGCGAGGCGTCCGCCCCGACAAATCCTGCGACCATGTCGTTTGCGGGATTGGCGAGAATCGCTTCCGGAGTGTCGTACTGCATGATGCTGGACTGATTGCCCAGCACGGCAATACGGTCACCGAGTTTGACTGCCTCGTTGAAATCGTGGGTGACGAAGACGATGGTCTTACCCAACTCCGACTGCAGACGCATCAGTTCGTCCTGCAGCAGGCCGCGGGTGATCGGGTCGACGGCACCGAAAGGCTCGTCCATCAACAAGACAGGGGGATCTGCAGCCAGAGCCCGCGCCACGCCCACACGCTGTTGCTGGCCACCGGACAACTGGCGAGGGTAGCGGTCGCGATAAGTATCGGGATCGAGGCCGACGAGGTCGAGCATCTCGTCGGTGCGAGCTGCGATACGTTTCTTGTCCCAACCGATGAGGCCGGGCACCGTCGCGACGTTCTTCGCAATGGTGAAGTGCGGGAACAATCCTGCCTGCTGGATCGAGTAGCCGATGCCGCGGCGAAGCTTGTCCGGGTCGATGGACAGCGCGTCCTTGCCGTCGATGGTGATCTTGCCCGAGGTGGGTTCGATCAGACGGTTGATCATGCGCATCGTCGTCGTCTTGCCGCAACCCGAAGGTCCGACGAAGACCACGATCTCACCGGCCGGAACAGTCAGTGAAACATTGTCCACCGCTGCAGCTTTCTGGCCCGGGTAACGCTTGGTCACGGATTCGAGAACGATCTCGACCCCGGATACCTTCTGATCTGCAGATACGTCAGACGGAATGGTTTCAGTCATTGCAGCCCCTTCGAAGTAGTGAGACGACCGATGACGACGTAGATTCCGTCGAGAATCAGAGCGAGAATGACGATCAGTACGGTGCCGACCAGCGCTTGAGGAACAGCGTTCGGGCTACCGACACGCGAGAGTCCGGAGAAGATCAGGTTTCCCAGACCAGGACCCTTGGCGTACGCCGCGATGGCGAGGATGCCCATGAGCATCTGTGTGCTGACCCGCATGCCGGTGAGGATCGACGGCCACGCAATCGGCAGCTCGATTCGACTCAGAACGTGCATGCGATTCATTCCGACACCGCGGGCTGCGTCCGTGATCGCCGGGTTGACCGCATCCAGACCGATGATCGTGTTCCGAATGATCGGGAGCAGGGCATACAAGATCAACGCGGTGATCGTAGGAGCGACGCCGAGACCGAGAATCGGAATGAGCAGTCCGAGGAGGGCGAATGAAGGAACCGTCAGGATCGTGCTGGCCAACGCCGTAGCGATGGAGGATCCCGCCGGGCTCCGGTAGACGAGAATGCCGATGATCACGGCGGCAATCGTCGCGATGATCACGGACTGGATAACTGCTGAAACATGTAGGTACGAGTCGGTCATCAATTGCTGTCGTCGTGCAACGACAAAATCCCATAGCGCGCCCATATTTCCGAACCCACTTTCTTCGGACTTCTGCTCGCTCGAACGTCTTCCCTCGACACCGACCGGCGCACAAGGGCTTTCCCCGCAGCCTCCGTAGGCCGAGGGGTTTCCCTCGACTGTCGTCCAAAAACTGAGATACTGCAACTAATTCCGATTGCAGCGTGTCGGATGTTGTTCTGGACGTGAGATTTTGCGGGACGCGGGTATGTACCCACTGCGTGCGGAGTTGAAACGTGCTGGAGACAGCAAACGCTCGAGACAGCAATGCGGGAGGGCTCCGGAGAACCCTCCCGCATTGTGGGAACCGTACGAATCGGCCTCAGGCCCAGCTGAGCGCATCCTCATTGGACAGCCGCGGCAGACGGTCGAACCACGGGTTCTCGCCGGGATGGCCGATGTTGACCACCAGGGTGGTCTTGAAGCGTCCGTCCGCGAAGAACTCGCCGTCGATGCCGTCGGCGTCGAAGCCGGCCATCGGGCCGGCGACCAGGCCCTGCGCCCGAATCGCGAGGATCACGTAACCAGCCTGCAGTGCGGCGTTGAACTTGCTGCTCGATGTGGCGGCAGCGTCGTCGGACTCGAAGTAGTCCTTCATCTCCGGACGGATGGGGAACAGTGCCGGAATGTGCTCGTAGAACTTGGTGTCGACGGCAAGAACCGCGACAGCAGGCGCCGATGCGGTCTTGGCCTTGTTGCCGTCGGACATGTGCTCGACGAGGCGCGCTTTGCCCTCCTCCGTACGCACGAACAGCACGCGCAGTGGATTGGTGTTGGCCGCGGTCGGTGCCCACTTCGCGAGCTCCCAGATCGCAGTCAGTTCGTCGTCGGTGACCGGTTCGTTGGAGAAGGAGTTTGCCGTGCGGGCTGCTGTGAAGAGCAGTTCACGGCCGGCTGCGTCGAGCTGCTGTGCGGTAAATGGGGTGGCTGCGTCGAGTGACATCGGTGGTTCCGTTTCCGTTGTAGCTCATCCGAGCGTTACCCGGTAAAGCTAGTTGCTAGTAAAAAGAAAGTACTTGGATACGGTAGCACCAGTCGTAGGGTTCAGCGCGGGGGAGTGACGAGTCAGACCGTCTGGGTGGCGAGAATCCTCACCGCCAGATCCTCGATCGCGCACTGTCGTGATTCGAGTCGGACGCGCGTGAGGTCGTTGATCATGCTGATGGTTGCCAACACCGTCGCCCGTGCATCCGCGGTTTCGTTACCGAGCAGGTGTACCCACTCGTCGATGTACTCGCGTTGTGCAATCTGCGTCGAGGCCTGCGCTTCTTCGGGCAAGTTCGCTGTTTCTTCGATGAGAATGGCAATCGCGCTGTCAGGTGAGATCACCGAATTGGTGTACGAATGTACGACGCGGGCAATCGCGTCTTCCCGTGAGTCTGCGTTCCTCAAAGCCTGGACCAGGCCGAGCCGGAGTGTTTCGTTCCCGCGGGCCAGAATTGCTTGCAGCACTTCGGCTTTACTTCCGAAATGGGTGTAGATGCTCGAACTCGGAACACCGGCGGCGCTGCCGATGTCGTCCATTGTCACGGATCGGTAGCCGCGTTGATCGAACAGCGTGATTGCGGCGCCCATCAAACTTTCGCGACGCGAAGTGTGGCTGAAGTTCGAAGTCGGCTGCGGCTGTGCCGCCGGCTCCTCGGGAAGGGCCGGAGCGGTACGAACGACATCGAACAACCTGGCCAACAAAGCCTCGAAGCGCTTTCGAGGAAGCGTCGTGCGGTGTCGAGCGGGGCTGAACGCGATACTGGTGAGTGCCCACCCCAGAACGACGGAATCGGGAACCGACAGGTCGGGACGCTCGTGTCGAAGGGCGGCTGCGACCCGGCTCGTGACTTCCCGAACTCCGGCACGCGCCTCCGTTCTGCGCTCAGGGGTCAGGTTACGGGCCTCCTGATCGAAGAGAAGACTACGGAAGTTGTTGTCGAGTCCGTAACGAACCAGTGCCGTGAAGACCACCTTGGAATCGGTTCGATCGACCTCGTCGAGGATCGCGAGGATCGAAGACGAGCCGTCGAGCATTGCCTGCGCGAGGAGTTCCTGCTTGTTCGGGAAGTGGCGGTACAGCGCGCCTGCGGTAATCCCCACCGCAGACGCGATGCCTTCCATGCTGACGTTGTGGTACCCCGAGCGGCCGAACTGTTCACGAGCCACGGTGATGATCTGCGCCTTGCGGTTGCGTGGGCGCAGCGTCTTCTTCGGGGTCGTTTTCGGCGCGGCCGGCCGGTCCGGCGAGGCCGCAGGTGTGCCGTCCGATGTATCGATCGTCATGGGGCCCTCGAGGTCGGTGGCGTGGTCAGGTGATGGTGCTGGTTGCCAAGTCGGAGAACTGCCTGCGGAGTTCTCTCTTGAGTATCTTGCCAGCCGGGGACACGGGCATTTGCTCGACGATGGTGATACTTCGCGGAGACTTGTAGCCGGCAATCAGCGTCTTCGAGTGTGCGCGGACTTCTTCGCACGTCAGAGACACCCCGGGACGCACGACCAGGACCGCGTGGACTCGTTCGCCGTACTGATCGTCGGGTACGCCGATCACAGCACAGCTGATCACGTCCGGATGTGTGGCCAGAGCGTTTTCGACCTCCGTCGAATAGACGTTCTCACCACCCGAGATGATCATGTCCTTGAGCCGATCCACGACGAAGAGATACCCGGCTTCGTCCATGTAGCCTCCGTCGCCGGTGTACAGCCAACCGTCGCGCAATGCCGATCGTGTTTCTTCCGGCCGATTCCAGTAGCCGCACATGATGTTGCCGCCGCGGGCGATGATTTCGCCGACCTCACCGCGAGGAAGCTCGTTGCCGTTCTCGTCGACCACCTGAATCTCGACGTGTCCCATCGGCCGACCGGCAGATTTCAGGCGGGTCGCGTCGACGTGATCTTCTGCGCTCAGGCTGGTGAGTCCGGGTCCGGCCTCGGTCATGCCGTACCCCTGCATGAAGGCTGCCTGTGGAAAAGCCTGTTGCGCTTGCCGAAGCAAGGTTTCGGAGATCGGGGAAGCGCCGTACTGCACGGCCAGGATGCTGGACAGGTCCCGGTTCGTCCGGTCCGGATGACGAATCAGCATTTGAATCATCGTGGGTACCAACAGCATCGACGTAACTTTGTGCTGCTCGATCAAGCGCAGTGCGGTGGCCGGTTCGAAACTTGGCTGAATCACCAACGTCGCCCCGACAGTGTTACGACCGATCCAATTTGCCAGCGACGCAAGATGAAACATCGGGGCGGTGATCAGAGCCAGGCCGTCGGTACCAGGCGTTCGATTACTGGCCACTGCTCCGAGGCTCGACGTCACGAGGTTGGCGTGGGTGAGCATGACCCCCTTGGGGTGACCGCTGGTTCCGCCGGTATAGAAGATTCCGGCCAAGTGGTCGCCGCCGAGTCGCAGGTCCGGTGTGGGTTCGCTCGAGGCGATCAGATTCTCGTAGTCGAGAGCGCCGGCCGGCGTCGGCAGTTCGCCGGCATGTATCACTACGGCGAGCTGTGGGAACAACACCCGTACCTCGTCGAGTAGCGGCAGAAAGGTGTCGTCGACGACCAGCACTCGTGTATCGGAATCGTCCAGCGCAAAAGCGATCTCGGCAGCGCTCCATCTGGTGTTGAGCGGATTGACAGCGCCTCCCATCCACCAGGTGGCAAAAAAGTACTCGTGATAGCGATCGGAGTTGAGCGACAGTATCGCGACGCGATCGCCTACCTGTACACCGAGGTCACGGAAAGCGCCCGCAAGACGGGTTACTCTCCCGCCGACCTCGGCGCAGGTGCGGATACGGTCCCCACACACGGTCATGGGTTGGTCAGGGCGTTGCTGCATTGATCGTTGCAGAGACTGAGTCAAGTACATGGGGACCGCTCCTTTCGGGAAACGTGAGGTCAGCGACTGCCGCCGTCGCACACCAGGCATTGGCCGCTGACGTAGTCGGTTTCGGGCAGGCAGAGCGCAAATACCGCGCCGGCCGCTTCGTCCGGACGTCCGGCGCGGCCCAGTGGGATGGTCCGCTCGGCTGCCGCCAGGAGCTGTGGGTTGACGCCGACTTTGATCTCGCGACCCTCGACGTCGATGGTCGAGTTACCGTCTGCCGACGCTTCCGTCAGGCGGGTGTTGATCAGACCGTACGCAACGGCATTGACGTTGACCTTGTAACGACCCCACTCACGCGCAAGGGTCTTGCTCAAGCCGATGATGCCGGCCTTGGCGGCTGCGTAGTTGGACTGTCCGGCATTGCCCACCACTCCGGCATTGGAGGAGATGTTGACAACCTTGCGGTGGTAGTCGGTGGGATTGGCCTTGATGTAGGGCTGAGCGGCGCGCAGGATCTGGAACGGTGCCTTCAGATGCAGATCGAGAATCGTGTCCCACTGCTCGTCGGTCATCTTCTGGATGACGTTGTCCCAGGTGAACCCGGCATTGTTGACGATGATGTCGAGGCCGCCGAAGGTATCGATTGCGGTGTTGACGAATCGATCCGCAAAACCTTCTTCGGTGACCGAACCGACGCACGCCACTGCCTTGCCACCGGCCGCGATGATCTCCTCGACCGTCTCCTTGGCCGGGCCCGGATCAAGATCGTTGACTACGACGCTCGCGCCTTCCGCGGCGAACTTCATGGCGATGGCGCGGCCGATACCGCGGCCGGATCCGGTGACGAGTGCTGTCCTGTTGTCGAGCTTGCCCATGTCGGGGTTCCTTTCGGTAGAGAGAGTTTTCAAGCGGCTACGACGGCGTCGCCGCGCAGGGTGACGGTGCCGTCGGAGAGAGTGACGGCAATATCGAGATGGGCCAGTCCGTCCTCGACCTTGGTGACGGTCCCGGTGCACGTCGGCTTGGCGTGCAGCGGTGTGATGGAGGCAAAGCGAACACTGTAGGTGCGGATGCGTTCCTGCGGAACGTAATTGGTCAGCAATCGACCGAGGTAGGCCATCGAGAGCATGCCGTGTGCGAACACGTCGTCCATTCCGCCGGAGCGAGCGACGTCGAGATCGATGTGCATCGGGTTGTGGTCACCCGAAGCGCCGGCGTAGAGCGCGAGAGTGGTGCGACTGATCTCGGGCAATTCCAGGGAGGGAAGAACGTCTCCTGTTTTCATTTCTGCGCCTTAGGGTTTCGAACGACCAGGGTGTTGGTGAGGCGGGCGATCAACTCGCCGTCGCGGGTGACCTCGGCGGTCCGGACAAGGAAGTCCAAGGCGCCGTTCTTCTTCGAGTACACGTCCGTGACCTTGCCGTTGTAGGCAAGTGTGTCGCCGGCATAGGCGAGTGCGTGATATTCGAAGGACTGCTCGCCGTGCAGGACGTACCTCATGTCGATTTTCAGCGATCGGACCAGGGCAAACGGGTCCGGTTTTTCCATGTCGAGGCAAAACAGGAATGTCGGCGGTACCACCAGGTCACGATGCCCCGCAGCCTTGGCGGCCTCGACGTCTCCGTAGATCGGGTTGGTCTCACCGATGGCCTGGGCGAAGAAGCGCAGGCGTCCGCGCTCGACCAGTGCCTCGTGGCCCGGGATGATCGTTCCGACGACGGACGGATCGAGCGCCATGTCAGCCCACCTTCTTGAAGATGCTGACCACACACGCACCGCCGAGTCCGAGGTTGTGCTGCAGTCCGATTCGTGCTCCTTCGACCTGCCGCTTGCCGGCCTGACCGCGCAGTTGCCAGACCAGTTCGGCGCACTGGGCAAGACCGGTGGCGCCGAGGGGGTGGCCCTTTGACAGCAGGCCTCCCGACGGGTTGGTGACTACTCGTCCGCCGTAGGTGTTGTCGCCGTCCAGGATGAACTTCTCGGCAGTACCTTCGGGCGTGAGGCCAAGACCTTCGTACGTGATGAGTTCGTTGGCGGAGAAGCAGTCGTGCAGTTCCACGACCTGAACGTCCTCAGGTCCGATGCCGGCGGCTTCGTAAACCTGCGAGGCTGCGGCAGCCGTCATGTCGTAGCCGACGACCTTCATCATGTCGCGGTCCTCGAAAGTGCTTGGTGTATCGGTGGTCAGGGCCTGTGCCTCGATCACTACGTCAGCCGCCAGCCCGTGCTTGCGGGCGAACTCTTCGCTGCAGACGACAGCGGCAGCGGCACCACAGGTGGGTGGGCAGCATTGGTAACGAGTGAGCGGGCCGAAGATGTGCGGTGACTCCAGTACCTGCTCTTCGGTGAGAAGATCACGGAAGACCGCGTTGGGATTGTTGGCCGCGTGCTTACGTGCCTTGACCGAGATCTTTGCGAAGGTCTCGGGCTTGGTGCCGTACTTCTCCATGTGCGAAAGTCCTGCGCCACCGAACATCTGGGCTGCGCGCGGTGCGTCGTGGACGCCTTGGATCTCGGTCATCAGATCGTCGAAACGGTACATCGGGGCAGGGCGGTCGTCCCAAACTCGCTTGAGCGCACCGGGTTTCATCTGCTCGAAGCCGACAGCCAATGCGCATTCGACGGCGCCACTCGCGACGGCTTGGCGTGCGAGGAAAAGGGCCGACGAGCCTGTGGCGCAGTTGTTGTTGACGTTGATGACCGGGATTCCGGTGAGCCCGAGACCGTAGACGGCGGCCTGTCCGGCAGTGGAATCGCCGTAAACGTAGCCGGCATAGGCCTGCTGGACCAGCGAGTAGTCGATACCGGCGTCGTCGAGGGCGGCACGGGCGGCCGTCTCTCCCATGACGTTGTAGTTCTCACTCTTGCCCGGCTTGGTGAACGGGATCATTCCCACTCCGGCAACATGGACTTTTCTGGTCACGATTGTCTCCTAATTGATCGGATAGAAATTTACTTAACACCACGATTCGAGTTTTGTCTACTGGGTCACAGTGCGCCTTTACGTGGGACTTTCGTTGCAATTTCCGATGGTTTGCCGAGGTATGTGGATGATTTTGCGAGACTATTGCGTCAGCATGCCGATTGATGATTTACTTTCTGGGCGGCAAGGTGGCGTGTGTCACAGAGTAGGTGCCTGACGGTCGAAGCGGCCACGTCGGGTTCGCACCGGACCGGTCTCCGAGTCCCGCATCCAGTACTTCGGTGCTGAGATCAGTTCACCCAGCTTCTGTTTCGCATTGCGCTCACTCCGTGGCGCAGTTGTCGCACTTGTCTGAGAGGATCGATGAGAATGACGTTGAGCAAGCCGGCTCTTCCCACCGCCGCACCACCGCGAGAAGTAGGGGAATCCCGAGTGCGGGCATGGGGGCTCACCGGAGTTCTCGTTCTCCTTGTCGTCGTCAACTGGGCTGACAAGGCAGTCTTCGGCCTGGTTGCACAGCCGCTGGCCAAGGAATTCGGACTGACCTCTGCACAGATCGGACTGGTCGGCAGTGCATTCTTCCTGGCCTTCACCGTCGGTGGCTTCTTTGCCGGGGTACTGCACAAGTGGATGTCGCTGCGGTGGTTGCTGGTTCTGCTCTCACTGGGGTGGGCAGCGTCGATGATCCCGCTCGTGGTGGTTGCCGGTTTCGGGATGCTCCTGTTCACGCGCATGATGCTCGGATTCTTCGAGGGGCCAGCAGGCGCGCTCGTTCACACCGGTGTCTACTCGTGGCATCCTGCGGAAAAGCGTGGCCTTCCAGGAGCTTTTCTGGCTTCCGGTGCTTCGATTGCCAAGATTGCGATCGCGCCGCTGATGGCCTTGGCTGTAGCCAGTTGGGGGTGGCGAGCAACGTTCGTCATCCTCGCCGGGGTCGGCGTGGTCTGGTGTGTTCTGTGGTTGTTCACCTGGAAAGAGGGGCCGTACATGCAGCGGCCGGTTCGGAAGTCCGACACGGTTGCGTCGACAGTGGCAGACGGGACGGTTGTCGCCAAGGTGCCGCTGACGAAGATATTCTTCACGCCGACATTCCTCGGTGCGCTTGCCGCGGTGTTCACCATGTACGCTCTCATCACGGTGGTGCTCACGTGGCTGCCGTCGTACTTCGAAGTGGGACTTGGATACTCGCGGGTTCAGGCGGGAACCATGTTCGGCATTCCCAGCATCGCGGGACTGTTCTTCATGTTCCTGTGCACGTCGATCAGTGACAGGCTGATGGCGCGGGGTGCCAGCTCTCGGATCCTGCGCGGTATCGTTCCCGGAATTGCCCTGCTGATCTGTGGGCTTGCCCTCGTCAGCATGCCGTTCATCAAGACTCCGATCGTTGCGGTGCTCGTGGTATCAGTGGGTTACGGCATCGGGACGGTCATCATTCCGCAGTTCAACGCAGCGATCTCCGAAATCTGCCCGCCGCAGCAGATGGCCTCGGTACTGGGTGTTTTCATGGCTCTGATGGCCACCGGCGGTCTGATCGCTCCCTACCTCACCGGCGTCATCGTCGACAGCGCCGCAACCCCGGCCGAGGGATACGCCACCGCATTCCAGATCTTCGGAATCGCGACTGTCATCGGTGCCGTCATCGCGCTCTGCGCCGTCAACGCCACCCGCGATCGGGTGCGAATCCTCGGCTGAGCACTACTCACTTTCATTTCACAATATCCAGGAGAAACAATGCAGCGCACAGTATTCAACGAAGAGCACGAGGATTTCCGCAAGGTCATCCGTAGCTTCATTGAAGCCGAGGTAGTGCCCAACTTCTCCGATTGGGAGCGCGAGGGCATGGTGCCCCGCGACTTCTATCGCCAGCTCGGCAAGCTCGGCGTTCTCGGAATGACGGTTCCCGTGCAGTACGGCGGAGCGGGTGAAACAAGCTTCAAGTTCCAGGCTGCCCTGACCGAAGAGACGGCTCGTGCGGCAGTCAGCTTTGGCGCATTCGGTGTACACACCGGCCTGGTCCTGCCATACATCCTGACCTACGGAACCGAAGAGCAGAAGCAGCGTTGGCTGCCCGATTTCATCAGTGGCGACATGATGACTGCCATCGCGATGACCGAACCGGGCACCGGCTCGGACCTGGCGGGCATCAAGACCACGGCCAAACGGTCCGAGGACGGCACTCACTATGTTCTCAACGGCGCAAAGACATTCATCACCGGCGGCGTTCAGGCTGATCGGGTTCTCGTGATCTGCCGTACGTCACCGCCGACGGCAGAGAACCGTCGCGCCGGGTTGAGCATCCTCGCAGTGGACACGTCGAGCGAAGGCTACGAGGTCGGTCGCAAGCTCGAGAAGATCGGCATGCGCACTTCGGACACGGCAGAGCTTTCCTTCACCGACGTGCGGGTGCCGGCCGAGGATCTACTCGGTGAGGAAGGCGCAGCGTTCGGTTACCTGGCCAACAACCTTCCGCAGGAGCGACTGATGATCGCGGTCACCCAGACCGCCGCGGCCGTCGGTGCTATCGAGTTCGCTTCTGCTTACGTGCGTGACCGCAAGGTGTTCGGCCAGGCGGTGGCGGAGTTCCAGAACACCAAGTTCGTCATCGCCGAGTGCATCGCCAAGGTCGAGGCTGCGCAGTGCATGGTCGACCGGGCTCTGGAATTACACGAGACCGGCGACCTCAGTGTTGCCGACGCCGCCAAGGCAAAGCTGTTCTGCACCGAGACGGCAGCCGAGGTCATCGACAAGTGCTTGCAGCTTCACGGGGGCTACGGCTACATGCTGGAATACCCCATCGCGCGTCTGTACGCGGACACCCGTGTGTCGCGCATCTACGGCGGAACCAACGAAGTGATGAAGACGATCATCGCCAAAGCGGCCGGGTTCTGAACGAATCCAGGGAAACCATGGCAGAGCTTCTCTACGACGTCGATGACGGTGTCGCCACGATGACTCTGAACCGACCGGATCGACGCAACGCGATTACGTACACGCTGCTCACCGAGCTGCAGAACGCGCTTACGTCGGCGGCCGGTGACGAGGCCGTGAGAGTCGTCGTGCTCACGGGCGCTGGAGGGAACTTTTCGGTCGGTCGCGATCAGTCCGGTGATCGGTCGAGCCGTGTAGTGCGGGGTGATTCACAGCAAGAGGATCGCACTCGCTTGCTTGATGTTTCACGGGTGATACCAACTTTGGTGCAGCATCCCAAGCCTACGGTGGCGGTGATTCGCGGTGGCTGTGCGGGCGCCGGCTTGAGTCTCGCTCTGGCGTGCGATCTTCGCTATGCCGGAGCCGATGCGATGTTCAACACGGCCTTCCTGGGGGCTGGAATGTCCGGTGACATGGGAATGGCGTGGTTGCTGACCCGCGCAGCGGGCACATCGAAGGCGCGGGAATTGATGCTGCTGTCCGAACGAATCAAAGCTGATCGCGCTGCCTCGTTCGGAATGATTCACGAGGCTTTCGCCGAAGAATCGCTGGAAGCGAGGACTACGGAAATTGTTCAGCGGCTCTCTGTTTCGGCACCGTTGGCAGTGCGTGGTGCAAAGCTGAACCTCGATTCGGCGATGTCGCGGCCGCTGTCCGAATTCTTGATGGACGAAGCCGACCGGCTGATCACGTGCGCGTATTCCGAAGACATGGAGGAAGCGCGCTCGGCATTCCTCGAGAAACGAGTACCGCACTTCACGGGCCGCTGAAAAGAACTGGAACACATTGTTATCGGGATCAGGAGAGTGAACGAGAATGTACTTGACTCAGGGTTTACATCGGTCGGTCCAGCGTGAACCCGACGCGATCGCCGTCGTTGACGGGCAGCGCCAGTTGACGTTCGCTCAACTGGAGAGTCGCGTTGCGCGATTGGCCGGTATGTTCACGTCGTACGGGCTCGACCGAGGTGACCGGGTAGGAATACTGGCCACGAACTGTCTCGAGTATGTCGAATACTCCTTCGCCTGTGCCTGGGCGTCGATGGTCGCGTCCCCGGTGAACAACCGCTGGAGTCCCGACGAGATGGCATTTCACATCGAAGATGCCGGAATCACAGTGCTTCTCGTGGACGGACCGCGTCTGCCCGCTGCGCTGGAACTGCGTGATCGGTGCGCTGTACTGGAGACCGTGATCGTATTCGGTGCGGCGGATCTGCCCGGCGATACGGTCGACTACGACTCTGCTTTGGCGCTGCACGGTCCGATTCCCGATACTCACGCAGATCCCGATGCCTTGGCGTTGCTCATGTACACCGGCGGAACTACAGGCCGCCCCAAAGGTGTCATGCTGAGCGCAGGCCAGATCCTGACATCGGTGCTCGGAGTCCTTGCCGGTAGTGGTGAGCCGAATCTGCCAGGCCGCTCCCTGCACGTGGCGCCCCTGTTCCACCTCGCAGCCTTCGCCGGTTTGGTCCAGGCCTCGGTTACCGGATCCGTGCATGTTTTGATGGGGGACTTCACCGTCGAGAAACTCGTCGAAACCATTGCAGAGAAGGAAGTTACACAATCTCTGCTCGTGCCGACAATGGTGCAAGCGATGCTCGAATACGCTGATCGGACAGGTCTGCCGATCGACAGTCTCACCTCGATCACCTACGGCGCATCGCCGATGCCCGAACCACTGGTTCGGCGCTTGATCGAACGATCACCTGATCTTCGACTGCGCCAGGGCTACGGAATGACCGAGTTGGCCCCGGCAGCAACACTTCTCCGCGACGACGACCACCGCAATCCTGATCACCCGGAACGACTTCGATCAGTGGGACGTGCTGCGCCACACACCGAGGTGCGGATTGTCGACGCAACCGGCACAGAGCTTCCGCGCGGCGATATCGGTGAGGTCGTCGTGCGGGGCTCGAACGTCATGATGGGTTACTGGAACAACGAGGCGGAGACGGCGCACGCGGTGCGCAGTGGATGGATGCATACCGGTGACCTCGGCTTCATGGACGAGCATGGCTACGTGTTTCTCGTAGACCGACTCAAGGACATGATCATCTCGGGCGGCGAGAACGTCTACAGTGCCGAAGTCGAAGCCGCCCTGTCCCAGCATCCCGGTGTGAGCAGTTGCGCGGTCATCGGAGTACCCGACGACAAATGGGGAGAACGCGTCCATGCAGTGGTGGTGCGCACACCTGAAAACAATTCGAGCGGTGATGAACTCCGAGATTTTGTCGGTGAGCGTATAGCTCGGTACAAGGCGCCGCGGTCGGTCGATTTTGTCGACGCACTCCCGCTGTCGCCGGTAGGGAAGATCCTCAAGCGCACTCTGCGTGAGACCTACCGGTGACACAGCCATCTTCCCAACATGCTTCCAGGAGTAGAACCGTGATCGACCCACAGATTCGCGACCTCGATTTCGACGCCTACCGGCAGGTGATCCGCGACTTCACCGACAATGAGCTCATTCCTCGTGAGAACGAAATGGTCTCTGCTGGTGAGGTTCCCGCTGACCTCGTGACAAGGATGGCCGAGGTCGGACTATTCGGCATCACGCTTCCGAGGAGCGTCGGCGGATTGGGGTGGACCGTCGAACAGCAGGTGCTGCTGACTTTCGAGTTCACCCGGTCATCGGCGGTGTACCGTTCCCGATTCTCGACCAGTATCGGACTGGCTTCGCAGATCCTCCTCGAATACGGCACCGACGCTCAGCGTGAACAGTATCTACCGGCGATGGCGGCGGGGGAGTGCGTCATGGCGTTTGCTCTCACCGAGGAGCAGGCGGGTAGTGACGCCTCCGCCGTGCGCGCCACCGCTACCAACACCCCGGACGGCTACGTCATCAACGGTGAGAAGCGCTTCATCACCAACGGAGCGTGGGCTGATGTTCTGGTGGTGTTCGCCCGCACTGCGGACGGCGAGATTTCATCCTTCCTCGTAGATCGGGAATCGCCGGGGGTAGAGACCCGGGTGCCTGAATTGATGAACGGTCATGCCGAAGGCCCAGTCGCCGAGATCAGCCTGCGTGACGTTGTGGTCAGCGCCGACCGGTTGATCGGCGGTGCAACAGGTTTGGGGATGGTTCACGCGATGCGCGGAATCAACCAGGCTCGCACGCACGTTGCCGCGACCGCAGTCGGTCAGGCGACTCGGATGCTCACGGAGGCAATGAAATACGCAGGTTCTCGTGAACAGTTCGACCAACCTTTGGCCGAGTTCGGTGCCGTGCAGGCGATGCTCGGACGCAGCTATGCGGAACTCGAGGCAGGACGAGCGATGATCCTCGACTGCGCCCGTGAGTTCGACCGCGGAACGCCGCCGCGTCATCGGATTGCCGCGGCAAAGCTGTACTGCACCGAGATGGCGTCGGTGGTCGGGGACCGGGCGGTGCAGGTGCTCGGCGGGGTCGGCATCGTCGGCAATCACCCGGTACCGCGTATGTGGCGGGATGTGCGTGCGTTGCGCATCTACGAGGGCGCCTCCCAGATTCACGAACGCAACCTCGCCCGGGCGCTGCCGTCATTGCTCGGCTGAAACCCGTACTTACACAAATATTTCGAGACGAGAGAAAACCGAGGGACAATCATGGGTACCACCACAGGCCGCGGACCGCTCGCCGGACTTCGCGTCGTAGAGCTTGCCGGAATCGGTCCAGGTCCCCACGCAGCGACGTTGCTCGCTGATCTCGGCGCTGACGTCGTCCGTGTTCAACGCGCCGGTCGGATCCCCGGTCCCGGTCAGCCACGGGATCAGACCCAGCGTGGGCGTCGTATCTGCGAGGTGGACCTCAAGGACCCTGCCGGCGTCGACATTGTTCTCGGATTGATCGAGCGTGCGGACGTGCTCATCGAGGGTTTCCGTCCTGGGGTCACCGAGCGGCTCGGCCTCGGACCGGAGGTTGCGCTGGAACGGAATCCAGCCCTGGTGTACGGCCGGATGACAGGATGGGGTCAGGAGGGGCCGCTTTCGCAGGCTGCCGGGCACGACATCAACTACATCTCGCTGACCGGTGTCCTGCACGCGATCGGTCGTGCCGGTGAGCGTCCGGTTCCGCCGCTGAACATGGTGGGGGACTTCGGTGGTGGCTCGATGTTTCTGTTGTTCGGAATACTTGCCGCGCTCTTCGAGCGACAGAAGTCCGGGCAGGGTCAGGTTGTCGATGCCGCAATGGTCGACGGGACGCTGGCGCTGTCGCACATGATGTGGAGTTTCCGCGGTCTCGGACGCTGGTCTGACGAACGCGGTGTGAACATGCTCGACACCGGCGCCCCGTACTACGACACCTACGAGACATCCGACGGCAGATACATGGCCGTCGGTGCCGTCGAACCGCAGTTCTATGCACTACTTCTGGCCGGTTTGGGACTTGATCCCGCGACGTTGCCGAGCCAGAACGACAAGAGTGCATGGCCGCACACGAAGAAGGTGTTTGCCGATGTGTTCGCGTCCAAGACACGCGACGAGTGGGCGGCGATCTTCGACGGCACCGATGCATGCACGACACCGGTTCTGACGTTTGCGGAAGCCTCATCCAATCCCCATGTTGCCCAGCGTGGTTCGCTCGTGGAACTGGACGGGGTCACTCAGCATCGTCCGGCGCCGCGATTCTCCCGCTCCGATCCGGGTCTGCCGTCGGCCCCTGCCGCTGAAGCCGTTGACGCAGGGACGTTGTGGACGTGACGCTCACCGAATCTCGAGAACTCGAGTCCTTCGATCTACACACGTTGCTGAGCCTGGACGACGTCGGACCCGACAGATTCCATGGGTACTGCCACGCTGGCTCTCCCGGGCGCATCTTCGGCGGGCATCTCGCGGCACAGGGCTTGACCGCCGCTGGTCGGACAGTGCCTGCGACTGCGGTGGTGCATTCCCTTCACGGATACTTCCTCAGCTCAGGCGATCCGCGGCAGCCCATCACCTACGAAGTCGGTCGTCTTCGTGACGGACGTACGTACTGGTCCCGTCAGGTCACTGCCCTGCAACTGGCCACGCCGATCTTCACACTGTCCGTGTCCTTCAAACTTCCGGAGGACAGCACCGATCGACAGGGGGAGATGCCCGTCGTACCTGCTCCGGAGGACCTTCCCGATCCATACGAGCGCTGGGCGAGTGCGCGCGCCGACGAGTTCCGCGACAACAAGACACATCGTGCGATGGACATGAGATTCGTTGCCGACGAGGGTGAGCGCGAGCGGGGGTCGGTCGCACAGTCGGTGTGGTTCAAACCGAATCACGCTTTTCCTGACGAACCGTTGTTCCACGCTGGTGTGCTCACCTACGCGTCGGACTTGTCCTTGGCATCGACGGCCTCACTCGACATCCAGCCCCACCGGTCGTTGATGGTCGGACCTTCGCGAGTGCTGATGGCGTCACTCGACCACGCGATCTGGTTTCACCGACCCTTCCGGGCCGACGAGTGGATGCTCTTCGCTCAGGAAAGCAACTCCGCCACTGACGGTCGGGGATTCTCGACGGGCCACTTCTGGACACGCGACGGCGTCTTGGCTGCAACCGTCGCCCAGGAGTCCCTCTTGCGGAGAGTTGACGGGCCACCGTGGCCTCGGGCCTAGGATGAAGCAATGCCTGGGAAGAGTGAAGCCGAGCACCAACCACGCGTCTGTGACGCGGCGTTGGCTCGCGCTTTCAGCTTTCTCGGCAAACGCTGGAACGGTGTGATCCTGGCGACGCTCCTCGGTGGTCCGGCGGGATTTGCGGAACTCAAGCGTGCAGTGGGCAAGATCAGCGACTCCGTGCTCTCGGACCGATTGACCGAACTGGCTGGTGCGGGCCTGGTCACGCGGACCGTCGACGCCGGCCCGCCCATCGCTGTGGAGTACGAACTCACGGCGTCGGGGCAGGCGCTGCTCCCCGCTCTCAGTGAACTGACAACGTGGGCAGCCGAAAACCTGCCACCCGAGAGTTGCCCGAACTGACCTATTGCGTGTGAACAGTCTTGTGAGATTCGTACCAGGTGTCACCTGCCGGTTCTCCCGCCAAGTTCCAACTCCACGAGACTGTCGGAGTGATGCGTGAATAGATTCCGGGACCGACCATTCCTACCCTTTCGATCGGCCGCTCAGCGACTCCGTAGATCCTGATCCCGCGCGCGACAAACGGCTCGAATGACGGCATGTCGTCGATGACGAGGGCTACTTCGAGTTGTCCTGACCCGATATTGCGGAACTTCCTGGTTTTCAGGACACTCTGGCCGCCCCCGCCGATCCAGAAGTGGGCCCCGTCGTATTCGAAGGCCAATGGCACGACGTCTGGTTGCCCGTGCGGTGAGAGCGTCGCAACGCGCGCCAGTGGCTGCGACTGCATGTATGCGATTTCTTCTTCCGTGAATGCCATCTGTTCTCCTTCGGGGACGAAACACGTACGCAACGTAGATGCAACGTAATCAAAACTAGTGTTCTGGATCACACAGTGTTCGTGTGGTCGAGAGGCCTTTGGTCACGAATCTGTGGGCAGAACGGGTCCTGGTTCGCTACCGGTGGTGGATGAGGACAAGGTTCCGCGGGTTGAGCACACAGCTCGCGGAACCGCCCCACCACACGCCCCGACGAGGGCACCGGCCGACAGGAGTTCAGGTGTCCGTAGTTGCGGAAGTCTCGGCGATCGATTTCGCGGAGACCGAATTCGATTGGGCGCAGCGATCGACGCTGATTCGTGAAGTCGACCCACTCGTTCCGGGGCCACCATCCTTGGCGATGTGTCTGAGCGAGCCGACGCGCGGACTGGTCGACATCGCTTCACTGCTTCTCGCGGCTCCTTGGTTGCTTCGATCGCCGCGTGGGGACGGGCATCCGGTCCTCGTTCTCCCCGGATTGCTGACTTCGGACGTGTCGACTCTCGCCTTGAGGACGTACCTGAGCTTTCTCGGATACCGGGTTCACGGTTGGAATCTGGGTCTGAACACCGGTCCGACGGCGACGGTGGTCGACGGATTGCCTGCCGCATTGGCCGAGGTAGCTGATCGATACGAGCAGAAGGTGTCGGTGATCGGCTGGAGTTTGGGCGGTATCTACGCTCGAAAGCTGGCGAGGGATCTGCCGGATTCCGTACGTCAGGTAGTGACACTCGGAAGTCCTTTCGCTCTCACCAGTCTGGAGCAGACGAGAGTCGGATCTCTCTACGCTCGTTTGTCCGGTAATCACGCGATACTGCCTCCGGTCGACGGCATCGAATCCGAACAGGGATCGCCTATTTCCGTTCCTGCCACGTCGGTCTACTCCAGGCACGACGGTATCGTTCCATGGCAAGCGTGCTGTGAAACCTCGGCAGGCCTGTCGGAAAGCATTGCGGTGCAAGGCAGTCATATGGGGTTGACCCACAACCCGTCGGCGTTGTGGACGGTTGCCGATCGTCTGGCGCAGGACGTGGACAACTGGCAACCTTTTGCGGCTCCGAAACGGCTTCGACGCATGTTTCCCTGCTGAGGTACGAGGCTGGGGTTCGAGGCTGGGGTGTGGGGGAGAACCCTGAGTCCGACGCGGGGACGGACTCGTACCTGAGGACACACCGCGTCGGAAAAGATGGGTCCATGGCCTGATGCGCACAGGTGGATCGGCAGCGGATAGTGGAGGTCGACGCGGATGAACCGCGAGTTCCGTTGAAAGGAAACAACACATGACCTCCCCGATGAAGACCCGCAAGCTCACCCGCGCCCGCTCGGGAGCAATGTTCGGTGGGGTGTGCGCCGGAATCGCTCGATACTTCGGTTGGAAGTCGTCGACTGTCCGCTTGCTGTTCGTGCTCTCGTGCCTGCTGCCCGGCCCGCAGTTTCTGATCTACATCGTGATGTGGATTTTCATTCCTCGTGAGCAGATCTGACCGAACCGCTCAACGGCGGCGGTCTTTCAGGCATTGCTTGGCCTCGTGCAATTCCTCCGAACTCAGCGGAGGAAGGGGGAGTGCGTCACGGTGCAAGCCCTCCGTGCGTAGGCCGTCGAGCATTACCGAGAGGTATCGACGCCACACGGTCGGGTTGACGGGCTGAGCAAATTCGGTGACTGCGCCCACCATGAAGATGAGGCCGAACAGGTCCGTCGGTACGGCGTCGGGGCGCAGCATCCCGGCCTCCTGGGCCCGGTAGAAGATCCTCTCGACCGACGGTTCGATGATGGATCGTTGGCATGCGACTTGCTCGCATCCCTCGTCGGTTCCATTCAGGACGTCTTTGAGCCCGCGGTTGACCGACATACGGCTGCAGGCGAATTCGGCAAAGGTGACCAGGCCGTCCCACGGATCCGGATTGGCGAGTGACGCGTCCGCGGCCGCCGCCATGTCGGCGAAGTTCTGTTGGAAGACTCCGTCGATCAATTCTTCTTTGCTGGCGAACCGCCGATAGACCGTTCCGACGCCGACACCCGCGCGCCGGGCGACGTCGTCGAGTGTGACGTCGATCCCTTCTTCGGCGAACAATTCACGTGCGGCGTCGATGATCAACTGCCGATTACGTGCAGCATCGGCGCGAAGGGGGCGCTCCATTGCGGTACTCATGTCCCCACTCTACCCGCCAAGTGGAGACAGCCTCTCCGTTTTCGTGTAGCGTTTTTGCTAACCGGAGAAGCCATCTCCGCATAGGTTGGGCGAGGGACTATGTCAGACATTGCTGAACGGACTGAATTCGAGCAGTCCTCAGCGCCTTCAGGGGACAACCACGCAAAGCGGTGGCTGGTTCTCGCGGTTCTGGGAATTGCGCAGCTGATGGTGGTCTTGGATGCCACCATCGTCAACATCGCGCTGCCTGCTGCGCAGCGCTCACTGGAGTTCGGTGATTCGGACCGCCAGTGGATCATCACGGCATACGCATTGGCGTTCGGCAGCTTGCTGCTACTCGGCGGTCGATTGAGCGACTTGTTCGGGCGCAGGCGAACTTTCATCGTCGGGCTTATCGGCTTCGCCGTGGCTTCCGCCATCGGTGGCGCAGCCGTCAACTTCGAAATGCTTGTTGCCGCTCGTGCCGGCCAGGGCGTATTCGGTGCGCTCCTTGCCCCGGCAGCCCTGTCGCTGCTGTCCGTGACATTCACGGATCCAGGTGAGCGTGCCAAGGCTTTCGGTATCTTCGGTGCCGTTGCCGGCGGTGGTGGCGCCATCGGACTGCTGCTCGGCGGCGCACTCACCGAGTGGGTCGACTGGCGCTGGTGCCTCTTCGTGAATCTCTTCTTCGCGGCGATCGCCCTGGTCGGAGCAGTCCTGTTGCTCGCGCCGCACACCAGTGACTCGCGACCCAAGCTCGACATCCCGGGAACGATCCTGGTGTCGATCAGCTTGTTCAGCATCGTCTTCGGATTCTCGAAGGCCGAATCGGACGGGTGGAGTGCAACTCCCACTATCTCGTGGCTCGTTGCCGGCGTCGTGTTCATGGCGGCGTTCATCTACTGGCAGACCAAGTCCGAGCACCCGCTCCTTCCGCTGCGGGTGGTCCTCGACCGAATCCGGGCTGGCTCGTACCTGGCGATCTTCCTTTCCGGCGCAGGCATGTTCGCAGTCTTCCTGTTCCTGACGTACTACATGCAGCTGATCCTCGGGTACAGCCCGATCATGACCGGCCTCGCATTCATGCCGATGGTGTTCGGAATCGTGACAGCGGCAACGCTTTCGACAGCGGTTTTGCTACCGCGCGTCGGTCCGCGAGTGCTGATCGTGAGCGGAATGGTCATCGCGGCGATCGGAATGACGCTGCTGGCCCAGATTTCCGTGGACAGCACCTATGCAGTCCACATTCTGCCGGGGCTCGTTGTCACCGGACTCGGCATGGGCAGCATTTTCGCCCCGTCGATGCAGGGAGCAACTTCAGGCGTGCACCACGAAGATGCTGGCGTCGCATCTGCCACGGTCAACACGATGCAGCAGGTCGGCGGCTCGATCGGCACCGCGCTGCTCAGCACGATTGCAGCCTCGGCTTCCACCAACTACCTGGTGGGACGCGAAATGAATCCGCTGACCCAGGCACAGGCTGCCGTCGAGAGTTACACCACGACGTTCTATTGGGCCGCAGGCATATTCGCGGTCGGTGCGGTCTTGACCGGACTGGTTCTTCGGAGTGGACTGCTTCCGGATTCGCCGGAAGGTGAACCGGTAATCGCCCACTGACAGCAAATTTCGGGGTCGACGCCATTGCGGCGTCGACCCCGAAATCGAGTCAGCAGTTCTTATCGGGCGATGCCTGAAACCGATGAAGGACGTGATCGAGTTGTTCGGAGGAAAGCGCCGGGACGGGCAACTCGCGATGGCCGGTGCGGGACGCGCAGAGTCCGTCGATCATGAACCCGAGTGCGCGGCGGTAAGCCTGAGGGGCCTCGTCGCCGCCGAACTTCTGGGCCATCTTGACGACCTGCATGAGAAGCGGAATGTCGTTAACTTCGAAGTCGCTCCGCAGGGTGCCCTGTTCCTTGGCACGATTGACAAGTGCCGCGGTGTGCTGAGCGATCCCGGCGCGCGCGCGAGCGAAAGTGTCGGACGCGAAGCGCCCGTCCATCAGGAGATCGCCGAATCCGCGGTTGTCTGCCATGCGCAGGGAGATCACGTCGAGAAAGTAGACAAGACCTTCCCAGGCGTCTGGCATCTCCCGGGCGGTGGCGGCAATCGTTTCGATCTCGGAGCACCGTGTGTCGAACAGGGCCTGGATCAGCTCGTCCTTGCTGGCGAACCGGCGATAGACGGTGCCGACGCCGACGCCGGCGTGCTTGGCGACGTCCGCCAGCGTGGCGTCGAGTCCTTGGGCAGCGAACACCTCGCGAGCGGAGTTGAGGATGCGCTCGAGGTTGGCCTTGGCGTCGGACCGAAGGCGCGGCTGTGAGCAGTCGGCCGAGGTCCCCGCATGAGAAGCGTCGGGGTGTGTTGTCGGCATCCTCACAGTCTACGGCACTAAGCGGAATGATCGATTCCGTTAGTGCTATATTACTAAGCGGAACGTGTGGTTCCGATTGTCCGTATGAGAGAAGCCGATATGAGCACGTCTGACATCTGGGTCGGGAGCAATCCGATCTCGATGGTGGGTACGCGGAGTGCAGGTTTCGCGGCAACGAGGCTTCGCGCTCTTGCCGGCGACGGCGCCTTTGCTCAGCTCGTTCGTTTTGCCCTCGTCGGCGGAGCTAGCAACATCTTGTACTTTGCCGCTTTTCTGGCGCTGCGCGGTGACGGAGCGCTGGTCGCCAACGCCGTTGGTGCAGTCTTGAGCACCATTCTGGCCAACGAGCTGCATCGCCGGCTCACCTTCCATGCCGCGGATCGCGTCAACTGGTTCACCGCACAGTGGGAAGGCGGTGGACTCGCTCTGGTCGGGTTGATCGCCAGTTCGGCCGCTATCAGTGCGCTCGGCTTCCTTCTCCCCGGCGCCGACGGACTTCTTCAAGCCGGGCTTGTGATCGCAGTGAGTGGAATTGTCGGTGGCCTGCGATTCGTCGCTCTTCGCGGTTGGGTTTTCTGAGCGGTTCTCGAATTCGAATCGGACTCGGCTCGTAGGGAACACTGTGACCTATGAGCCTTTCGATAGCCGACTCCGGCATCCGTCTGGCTGTGCTCTGCATCGTCATGGCTCTTGTCGCCACGCTCGTCTACCGATTCACCTCTCTCGGTAGCGTTCGGGTAGTCCCCGGCGCACTCGTTCGTGGCGCTCTTCAGTTGGCTGCGATTTCGTTGATACTCGCCGCTGCCTTGGCTCACATCTGGTCAGCGATCCTCGTGCTTGTCGGCATGTTCGCTGCGGCGTCGTTCACCGCTGCACGACGCTGCGGCGCAGGAACGTCCGGAGCGTGGCTGACCATCGCCTTGGCGTCGGGAATCGGTGTGGTTCTGCCACTGATGCTGCTGTCCGGAGTGGTTCCGCTGGAAGGCATCGCTCTGGTGCCGATCGGCGGAATTGTTCTGGGCGGCGCTATGACTGCAACATCGATGGCAGCCAAACGCGGACTCGACGCCGTCGATGATCGATACGGGGAAGTCGAAGCCGCACTGAGCCTTGGATTTTCCCAGCGCGATGCACGGTGGGAAGTAGCCCGCACCGCAGCCTCCGACGCCCTGCTACCGGGAGTCGACCAGACGCGCACCGTCGGCCTCGTGACATTGCCCGGCGCTTTTGTCGGCGTTTTGCTCGCGACGGGTTCGGCCGTTCAAGCCGGTGCCGTGCAAATTCTTGTGCTGGCAGGGCTGCTGTTGGCGCAAACCTGCTCGGTCGCCGCGGCGTTGGAACTCGTCGCCCGCGGCTTCGTCTTTCGAGGTAAGACTGTCAGGCCTGCGCGAGTTCGTTGATCTTGTCGCTGCGAAGGACGCGGTCGGGAAGATCTGGCGTGTTTGCCGCGAGGGTGATCATTGCCCTGCCGATGTTTTCGCTGGTGGTCACGCTGCTGGGCCAGACCTTGCGCAAGAGTGGGTAGAGAGGCACGGAGATTTGATAGAAGGCCTTGTACCACCACGTCTTCGACGGCGATCCCGGGCGCGGACGGATGAATCCGGGCCGGAGGATGTAGGTCGTGAGAGGGAGGGCGAGTAGCGCATTCTCGGTCGCGCCACGTACTCGCTTCCACATGGTCTTGCTGGTTTCGGTGGAGTCGGCGCTTTCGCCGGACACGTAGACGAACACCACCTGAGGGTTCACACCCGACAGTGTCGTGGCGGCGGCAAGCGTGATGTCATGCGTGATGCGGGTGTAGTCGGCTTCGTTCATGCCGGCAGAGGAGACACCGAGGCAGAAGAAGCAGGCGTCCGCGCCGGTCAGATCGGCTTCGATCGCCGAGAAGTCGAGCATGTCGCGGTGAACGATGTCGACGATCTTCGGGGCAGTTGTACCGGACGGATTGCGGCCGACGGTCACGACTTCGTCGATTCGTGGATCGTCGAGGCATTCCCTCAGGACGCTGTTGCCGACCATTCCTGTTGCCCCGAAAACGACGACCTTCATGATGTTCCCCCCGGCGTTGGTTCCACTTTCTGTGATGCGCACACTACGGAACGGTCTGCAGTTCATCCGACCGGAGTGGCCAACTGAACGCTTGACCTGCAATTATGAGTCCATTTTGACCCGACTCGTGACTAAAGTCCCTACAAACCGGCTGGACGGTTGGCTGAAAATAGTTTTATGAACGAAGGAGTTGATGAAATACACGTTCTGGGATCGGAGTCAGCCGGTCGAATGGTAGAGGCGTCGACGATCATCGTTCTCGGTGCGCTCTGTGCCGTGGTCGCAGGTTCTGGCGTGTTCTTTGTCGTCGGATCGATTGGTGGCTTCGCCAGACTGCTCTACCTGGTTGTTCGTGGTCCGCTCAACTCTTGCTCGGTACCGGCGTCGAATGTCGAGCTGGTGCCTTCGAGAACGTCATGTGGTCGTTGATGCTCCTGAACGTGGAGTGAAGACGGTCAAGGATGTAGTTCTGACGCATGTTCCACGGTGACTTCGATCCCTGCTTCGGGAACTGTTCCACGGCACGCATGACATACCCCGACGCCAGATCCAGGATCGGCCGCTGGTCCATTTCTTCGGTCGCGTGCGGCACGCACTTCGAATAGTCGCGCTTGTCCATCTCCGTCAGCAGTCGGCACACGTACATCGACGTGAGATCTGCTCGCAGAGTCCACGAGGCGTTGGTGTAGCCGACGCACATCGCGAAGTTCGGTACGTCGCTGATCATCATGCCCTTGTAGACGTAACGATCACCGAGGGTGACGAGTTCGCCGTCCACTTCGATGGACATCCCGCCGCACGCCTCCATCTTCAATCCTGTTGCAGTGACGATGATGTCAGCTTCGAGTTCGCGACCTGACGCGAGAAGGATCCCGGTCTCGGTGAAGGTGTCGATGTGATCGGTCTCGATCGAGGCCTTGCCGGATCGGAGGGCTTTGAACAAATCGCCGTCGGGTACGACGCACAAGCGCTGGTCCCAGGGATCGTAGGAGGGTGTGAAGTGAGGATCGAGGGGGATGTCTTTCGGGAGTTGACGACTGATCGCGAGGTTCAGCATCCTCTTTGCACGCGCCGGACTGCGTCGGCACAATTGGTAGAAACTCAGGTTCACTACGACGCTCTTCCATCGAGCGATGCTGTGCGCGAGTTGATTCGGCAGTACCGCGCGAATGGTGTCCGATAATTTGTCGCTGGACGGCAGCGCCAGAATGTACGTCGGTGATCGCTGGAGCATCGTGACGTGGCTTGCGTCCCGTGACATCGTGGGGACCAAAGTGACTGCGGTGGCGCCGCTTCCGATCACAACGACCTTCTTGTCGGAGTAATCGAGTTCTTCGGGCCAGAACTGGGGGTGCACTACCTCACCGGCAAACGATTCACGTCCGGGGAAGTCGGGGGTGTATCCGCCGTCGTAGCTGTAGTACCCGCTGCAGAGATAGAGGAAGTTACAGGTCAATGTTTCGTCTTCGTCGCCGGTCGTGACCGTGACTGTCCAGGTCGAGGTCGCTGACGACCATGATGCGGCCGTCACCTTCCGGTTGTACCGAATCTTCTTGTCGATCCCGTTCTCTCGCGCGGTGTCGCGCACGTACCGCAGGATCGAATCACCGTCGGCGATTGCTTTGGCATCTGTCCACGGGCGAAACGGGTAGCCGAGCGTGAACATGTCGGAATCCGATCGGATGCCGGGATACTTGAAGAGGTCCCAGGTTCCGCCGCTGTTCGCTCGGGCCTCGAGGATTGCGTACGACTTTCCTGGGAGCTCGGTCTGGAGTCGATAAGCAGCACCGATGCCGGACAAGCCGGCGCCGACGATCAGGACATCGAGGTGTTCGGTGCTCATCAGTTCGGACTCCGTATCGACTATGTGGGGCCACCGGCAGAGTTAGTGCTCGATCACCACACTACTGAACGATGCTCAGTAAGGCGAGGAGGACCATGTGATCGTTGGTGGTCGGATTGCCGCGCACAGTGGTTTACCTGCGGCGTCGGTGAGCCCGAGGTCTCCGTGGAGCACGCCGGAAGCGTCGGCCTGCTCGACGATGTGCTCGGGGATCGCGTCGAGCATCAGCTTTGCGCGCCGGAACATCTCGAACGTCTGGTCATCGGATACCGTCACCCAGGACAGGTAGATGAAGCGTCCGCGAGGTGGACCCTGGATGTGTGGACCGAGAATGTCCCAGGCACCGGACTTTCGCTCCTGGCTCGCTGTCAGTTCCCAGCGCACTGTCTCGGTATCTCCTGGTACGAGGTCGAGGATTTCGTGTGGCTTGCCTCGGCGCTGAACGCCGACGTGGATGTTGCTGCGCCCTTCGAAGGTTGCGGTTTCGGAACACTCACGTCCGGGCAGGCTGTGACCGGTGATGATGATCTGCATATCGACATCATGCTCTGCATAGGTCGGGAGGGGTTGGCGTGGTGAGTCGTTCGGGTAGAACCTTTGTTGCGGCCGTGGTGGCGAGCATTCTGTTGTCGAGTCTCGGGTGGGGGTCAGGGGCTGCCGCGGCGACGACGGACGAACCGGAAGTCGCGGGCGCGCTGGAGTCCTATGGCGAACTCTCGGCCGCAGTGTTTCCGGTCGGCGCCGGTGAGACGCAGCGGGTCGTGTATCGCACTCTGCGTACCGCTGGCAGATGGGGGGAGTCGTCAGGGTCCGTGTTTCTGCCGGAAGGCGCCCCACCGGC
Organism: Rhodococcus sp. APC 3903; assembly: GCF_030407755.1. Lineage (NCBI taxonomy): Bacteria > Bacillati > Actinomycetota > Actinomycetes > Mycobacteriales > Nocardiaceae > Rhodococcus > Rhodococcus sp. APC 3903. Next base: position 4,362 of record NZ_JASDCV010000018.1, on the reverse strand, counting down.
GGGCGGTTGGCCCGTCATCTCCTATGCCCACGGAACTTTGGGCAGTGCGGATCAGTGTGCACCCTCGTCGACCGGATTCGGTCCGGGCGAGATCGAACCGATCGAACGCTGGTTGGAACAGGGATACGCGGTAGTAGCTACCGACTACTCGGGACTTGGTACCGACGGGGTGCTGGCCTATCTCGACGGACATGCCGCCGGCGCGAATGCGGTCGACATCGTGCGGGCTGCGCACGAGTTGTACGGCAGTGTGCTGAGTCCGCGGTGGATGGTTGCGGGTTTGTCCGAAGGCGGTCATGCGGCGTACTTCGCGGGACACGAGGCCACCACTCGTGCACCGGAATTGGATTTCCGCGGCTCGGTCGTTGTTGCCGGCCCCACCCATATGGAAGGTTTGTTTCCGTTGGGCGGACCGCTGTTTCCCGACATCGGCATCACCGGGTTGGTGGGATACGCGCTGTACGTTCTGGCCGGGATCGACGATCAACGACCCGAAGAGAACATTCGGGATGTTCTCTCGCTGCAGGGGATCGAGTGGATGGAAAAGGCTCGGACACTGTGCGCCGGAGAACTCGGCCGCCACATTCGCGCCGAACGAATCCAGTTGAGCTCGTTGTTTTCTCGGTCGGTGTGGACGCCACGCTTCCACGATCTGTTTCGCGAGATGATGCAGGTGCCGGTCGACGGCTACGACCGGTCACTGCGTGTGGTGCAGAGCGTGTCGGACACAACGGTTCCTGTCGCCCTTACCTGGGCGCAACTGGTCGACATGCGTTCGCGAGGAACGCAGTTCGAGTATCAAGAACTCAGCGGAATCAGCCACGGCCAAACGACGGTCGCTTCGATGGACCAGACCATGGAGTTCATCGATCGATTGACGAGGTGATGTTCGGCGGTGTTGTTGTTGCGGTGTTGTTGTTTCAGGGTGGTTGTTCAGCGCATACGTCGCGGCCCGTAATCGTGGCCACCGTTGGCGAACCACACGATTGCCGCAATCGCGTACAGGATGCAGACCAGGAGTAGTAGCCCGCCTGCGATCCACAGCGAGATCTGACCGAGTCGTTTCACTCGATCGGACGCGTACCGCGACCCGGCCACATCGCCGTCGGCCCACAGCGGATACACGTTGAAGGCGTGCGTGAAAGCGGAGAAGGAGAGCGGCCAGAAGAACAGCAGCGAGACCACTGCCCAACCCGCATTGACGGGCGGTCGAATCGGATGCTGAGGAACGGATTGCTGGACGGTGGGTTGATCCGGGTTGGTCATGGGGGCTCCTGACATGAGGTGGCCCTTTCGACGCTACTGCGATGGCGCTGAAGAATCACTGAGTGTGCACGATCAGCCGTAATGCCAGTCGCGATCCATCCGTCGGAAGTACGGAAAGAGTGTGGCCTCCTCGAAATCGAGGTGCGACTGCATATGATCCGCCAATTCGGAGATTGCGGCGTGTGCCCGATTGACCGTGGAGGATTCGGTGCTCAGCGCGAGTGACGCACGCTTGGCTTCCGACACGATCTCCCCGACAAGCTTGTGTTCTGCCTGCAGTCGTTCGACCGCAGGGGCCAACTCGGGAAAGTTCCTGGTCATTACCGGGAACATACGTTGATCTTCGATGGTGTGGTGCAGAGTCAGCGTGTTGCAGTAGAAGTCGCAGTTGACCCGTAGTTGCCAGACGAAATCCGCGATCGTCAGATTGTCGATCATTTCGGGTATCCGAGTCAGATCGGCGGTTTCGTCCGACAACTGTTGCAGGGCGTTCTCGAGTACCTCGATATCGGCTCGTAGAGGTTCGTGAACCTGACGTAGCTGTTCGATCATCCTCAGACCGGCAACTGTTGCCGTGTTGTGCGAATGAGGGGCGTTCACGTCAGCGCAACTCGATCCCGCTCCGCGAGCATCCTCGCTACCGGCAGGACGTCCTTTGCTGCCATCTCGATACGCTCGAATACCTCGGGGTTGAGGATAGTCGTTCCGTCGAAATCACCTGAGCTGAGATAGATCCCGACCGGAGCGGTCAGCGCTTGGAAGAAAGCGAACAGTGGACGCAGGGCATGGTCCAACACGAGAGCGTGGCGGTCGCTGCCACCTGTCGCAGCAAGAATCACCGGAGTGTTGGCAAGCGCGTACTGGTCCACGAGATCGAAGAAATGCTTGAACATTCCCGTGTACGAGCCGCGGAACACCGGTGACGCCGCGATGACGATATCGGCGGACTCGACTGCTGCCAGCGCTTCGGCGGTCACTGAGTCGACGTGATCGCGATCCAGAGCAGATGCAAGACCTGGAATCAGATCCACGATCTCGAAAACTCGTGTGTCGATCTGCTCGAAGTCTCCCAAGGTTTCGACGATCAGGTCGACGAGGGCACGAGTCTTGGAGGGTTTTTGGAGGTTGCCGACAACGGCAACAATTTTGAGCGGTGTGCTCATCGAAACTCCTATTTTTGGGACGATTTCAGTGATTCGATTTCCTTACGCACAACGGGGGCTACTTCGGTGCCGAGGATCTCGATCGCACGCAGCATGTCCTTCTGTGGCACGTTGCCGAACCCCATCTGGATCATGATGCGGTCATGATGGAACAGTTCGTACTGCGCCATCGTCTTGTCGATGATTTCCTGCGGGCCGCCGAGGAAGAACGCACCCGCGGTGGTTGCCTGCGCTTCGTATGCCCTGCGCGGCATGGGAACTCCGTTTCCCCGCTGATGATGATTCTGCATCCACCCGGCCTGGAAGTACGGGTACGACGTGTCGAGTGCTGTTTGCTTCGAGGTATCGACAAATCCTGGCGAAGCAATCGAGACAGCCAGCTTCTTCGGATCGTGTCCGAACTCCGCTGCAGCCCTGCGGTACAGATCGACGAACGGTTCGAACTGTTGGTAGCTTCCGCCGATGATGGCCAGTGAGAGGGGCAGGCCCAGTTTCGCGGCTCGGACGACAGAGGCCGGAGTACCTCCGACTGCGATCCACACCGGAATCTGACGGTCCGGGCGGGGCGTCACGTCACCGTCGATCAGTGGTGCGCGAAGTTGTCCTTCCCAGTTGATCGGGTTCTCGTCGCGCAGTTTCAGTAGTAGATCGAGCTTTTCGGCGAAGAGTTCGTTGTACTGGGACAGGTCGTACCCGAAAAGCGGAAATGACTCCGTGTACGAACCTCGGCCGGCAATGATCTCGGCACGGCCTTCGGAAAGCAGGTCGACTGTCGCGAACTGTTGGAACACACGGACGGGATCGTCGGAACTGAGTACAGTTACGGCGCTGGACAGCTTGATGTTGTCGGTAGCCTGAGCCATTGCCGCGAGCACAACTGCAGGGGCTGAGACTGCGAAGTCGGTGCGATGGTGCTCGCCGACACCGAAGACATCGAGTCCAACCTGATCGGCAACGGTTGCCTGCTCCACCAAATGGCGAAGGTGGACACCGGGATTCATCATCGCGCCGGTAGTGGGATCTGGGGTGAGTTCACCGAAATGGTAGACGCCCAATTCGAAAGCCATGTTGTTTCTCGCTATCTGTTCGTGGGGGTGATGGAAAGTTGTTCTACGTGCGCATCGCATGCGCCGCCTTGATTCGTGTGATGTGCGGCAAGTCGGGAGAAGAAGCGTTCGAGTACCGGAAGCTCCTCGGTTTCAATGAGATCGGAGAAGTATTCGGCGATCCCTCGCGTGTGTATGGCGGACGCTTTTCGAAGCGTCTTCTTGCCCGCAGGCGTCATCGATACCGTCACGACGCGTCGATCGTTGTCCGGTCGAACGCGCTCTGCCAGTCCTGCCTCGACCAATCGATCGACGACGCGCGTCACGCCACTGGTGGTGACCAGGACCAGTTCGGCCAGATCGCCCATTCGGATCGTGTTTCCCGGCGCTTCGTGCAGTCGGAGCAGAACGTCGTACTGGCCAAGGGTGAGCCCGGTGGTGGTTCGAAGGTCCGCCTCCATCTTGCCGAGGATGACGCTGTGGCTGACCACTAGGTCGCGCCAGACGGAACCACGTCGACGTTCATCGGTAGTCATCGGTGACAGCCTCCATTTATTTGCGCTCGCAAGTATTGCTTACTCAAATAATACGCCTGGATCGATCGAACTATTCCCCGCTCTCATTTGTGCTGGTAGCAAGGTATTGACTCGAACACGTGTTCGAGTATTGTTGGGGGTGGGGATCGGGGGATTCAATGAGCGTCTTGTTGTCGGATGTGGTGTCGGGTTCTGCGGTGGGGTTGCGCGGACGTCTGTGGCAGTTGTCTGCTTCTGAGTTGCGTGCTGCTGCTATCGAGGCGAGTGCGGAGATTCTTCGTCTCGAGGCTGTGCGTGTGGCGGTGGTGGACGAGTTGTCGTTGCGGCCGGATGATCAGGTGATTGCCAGCC